>JAUWRC010000009.1 GCA_030610745.1 Clostridia bacterium | reverse complement strand
TGGGTTCGATGTGAATGTCACTGGCTTCATGCTCAATAGCCTCCAGGAGCAACAGATTAACAAATTTAACTACAGGAGGGTCATTGGCTTTGAGTTCAACTTGAGCCATATCTACTCCCATTCCTGATTGAACTTCAGGCTCGATGGGCAAATCTAAGAGGACAGTCTTCATATCAAGAGAGCCACTATAGTTTCTTTCTATGGCTCTCTGGATATTTTCTTTTGAACCGGGAAGGATATTGACTTCATACCCGCTGATAGCTCTGGCTGTATCAATGGCTATGACATCGGCTGGGTCAGCTGCGGCAATGGTAAGAACCTTTCCATTCTTAGATAAAGGAATAAGGCAGTAATATCTGGCTATAGTTTCGGGAATTAGTTTCAATACTTGAGGGTCAATGTGTTCCGTAAGTGAGTTTTCCTCATAAACAGGTTCTTTCTCTTTTAGATGTTCTAATTGTTTTAACTGTTCTTTATCAAGAAAGTTAAGATCCAGAAATATCTTCTCCAGGGGCTCTTTGGTCTCTTTTTGTCTGGCCAGGGCCCGGGTGAGCTGATGCTGGGTAGTTAGCTTTTCTTTGAGCAGCGTTTTTATGAGCCATTTATTATTTTTAACAGGCATAAATACTACCTCTTCCTTCTCCAGCTTTTTTAGCTTTCTATGAAAAGATTAAAAGACCTGATTTTGATTTTATTTTATCACTTATTGGTATTCTGTCAATCGCTTCGCTTTAGCTAGCTCTCTGCTCAACTCCTTAGCTGTAAGCAACAAAAACTTTTCCTCCTTACCCTACTCTTCTCTACCTGCGCCGTGACAATGGGCCTGTAATGGCCTTTTTTGTGCTTCCTTCCAGTCAAAGTATACACAATTTTCCTGCCAACTTTGAACCAGCAAAAAAATCTACTTATTTAAGGATAGCCTTAACTGCTTTACTGATGCGGATTTAAGAAATTTTAAAGGTGGATATTACCCAGGGTGAGCTCTCATTCCGGGTAATTTTCCTTACTAATTTTTGACAATTTTGTACACTTTGAGAAAAATATTATATCAAAAAATGTTCGAGTTTAGCTTCTAAAAAGCTTAAAAGAGAATGGACAATTTTGTACATTCTCTTTTCTATATATAAAACTATTCTTAATCCGCTAAAGTTTAGTCCTTGTCTGGGTTTGAAGCCGCTGGAAAGGTCAGAGGAGTGGACAAAATTGTACACTTTGTACAAAATTATTCAGGTCTCCAACGTCACTCCAACGTCCGTCAATTGACAATATTAAAATTTGTTGTAATATAATGTCGTAAAACGATATACCAATACTAAGGGTTGATAAAATAGAAGGGAATAATGGTTGAACTTGATGTCTGTCTGGAAACAGTTTTTACTTCTTTGCCTGTGGAGGAAAGACTTGAAAAGATTGCCCAGGCTGGCTATACTGTAGTAGAGCTCTGGCACAAAGAATGCACCTGGACCGGAGATGACCTTACAGGACCAGCTAAGGATAATAGAAAGTTAAAAGATGCCCTGGATAAATGTGGACTGAGGGTAAACAACATGGTGCTGAATGCCTGGAATGCCACTCTGGGTGGGTCTTTGGTAAATTCAAAAGACCAGGGGTTGTATCTTAAGAATCTGGATGAGGTTATTAAGTTCGCTCGAGGTATTGGATGCAGCAAACTCATAACCTGCACCGGAAAAGAAATAAAGGGAAAAAGCCGTAAAGAGCAGCGAGACAGTATCATATCTACCTTAAATAAAGCGGCTAAAGTAGTGGAAAAAGAGGGCTTTACTCTATTACTTGAGCCACTTAATACTTACGTGGACCATCCGGGATATTTCCTTGACTCTGCTAAGGAGGGAGCCAGAATAATAAGAGAAATTAATCATCCTAATATTCGCCTGCTTTACGATGTTTACCATATGCAGATAATGGAAGGAAATGTTATATCCACTATTGAGCAAAATATTGACATTATAGGTCATTTTCATGCTGCTGGTGTTCCAGGAAGGCATGAGCTTTATCTTGGTGAGCTAAACTATCCCAATATTATCAAGCGTATTGAAGAGTTAGGATACCAGGGATGTTTTGGGCTGGAATATTTTCCCAGTATGGACTCTGAAGAATCACTAAAGAGTATAAAAGAGCTATTAAACTAAAAACTTAAAGCGCAAAGCTAAAAATCATAATTCAAAATTAAAAACTTTTGGATAAGGAGCTGTTATCATGGCAATTCATAAGCTAAAAGGTGGGCAGTATAGAGTTCTTGGCCATGAGCAAATTGAGGATGTTCACCAGGCCACTCTAAAAATTCTAGAGGAAGTTGGGGTAAGGGTAGAACATAAGCCAGCATTAGAAGTATTCTCTGATAACGGCTGTAATGTTGATTTTAACAAAAAAATTGTTAAGATTCCCCAGTATGTGTTAAAAAAAGCTCTTCAAACTGCTCCCTCCAGGTTTACTCTTTATGGAAAAAGCACGGAATTTGATGTATGGGTAGATACTCAAAATGTGTATACTATAGGAGGCTCGTCAGCATTGTTTGTCCTTGACCTGGATGGAAATCGCCATCCAGCAACGCTTAAAGATTTAGTTGACCTTACCAGGCTCCAGGATGCCCTGGAGAATCTTCATATTATGCATGGAATTGTTAACCCCCAGGATATTCCTCAACCTGGATTTTGTCGGCCTCTTTTTGCCGCAGTAATGAAAAATACCTCCCGAAACTACTATTCTCAGGCTGAGGATGCAGAGGATGTAAGGGACCAAATTGAGATGGCCTCACTTATTTTAGGCAGTAAAGAAGAGGTTAGGAGAAAACCCATTTTTACTGAAGTTGTCTGTATGGTCAGCCCCCTTACTCATCCAGATAAGATGACAGAGGTATTAATGGAATCAGCTAAGTACAGGGTGCCCCTTTATATAGAAGTTGACGCTCAACCTGGAGCGACGAGCCCGGTTACTCTTGCTGGAACATTAGTGGAGCAAAATGCCAATGTTTTATGTGGAATAAGCCTGGCTCAACTAGTTAACCCGGGTACACCCTGCATCTACTCTATTGCTTCTGGAATTATGGATATGGCTACAGGAAATTATTCTGGCGGTGCACCTGATACATCTGTTTTGCATGCTGCTAGTGCTCAAATAGCTCACTATTATAACCTGCCTTTTCAGGGGGGAACCTGTATTGATGCTACTATTTCCGATGCTCAAGCTGGATATGAGAGGGCCCTGCAGGTTCTAGCCTGTGCCCTTGCCGGGGTTAACTTTATCCACCTATCCATAGGATTAATGGAGCAAATGCTTTTAGCCAGTTATGAGCAGTGTGTAATTGACAACGAGATCCTGGGAGCTGCTTTTCGTATTGTGAGAGGAATTGAAGTTAATGAGAATACACTTTCCTTAGATGTTATTAAAGAGGTGGGGCCAGGAGGAAATTATCTTACTCATGAGCATACCCTGAAGAACTTCAGAAAGGTAAGATGGTTTCCTGCTATTACTAACCGGGAGAAATGGGTAGTGTGGGAGTCTAAAGGGGCAAAGGATATGAGACAGAGAGCCAGGGAAAAAGCAAGACAAATTTTAAAGGAACATCATCCCCGGTATCTTTCTTTAAAGCTATGTCAGGAATTAGATAAGTTTGCTCAACAAGCCCAGAAAAGAGTTTTAAAAAAAACGTAAATATTCAGTGAAGTACGTTCCTTTCTGTCATTGCGAGGAGCGAAGCGACGTGGCAATCAATTTGTAGCGGTCGGATTCATCCGACAATTGTATTTACAAAAAAATACAACGGAGGAAAAGAATGCCAAGATTCAAAGGAATAGTCCGTAATGTCACCTTAAGTAAAAAGGATATGAAGCTGCTGCTTACAATGTCCTTAGAAAAAATAGATAAGTGGAGCCCGGTTAGAGTTGTGGTGCTGCCGAAGTGGGAGGATGTCAGTCGCACCCTAGCAAAAGCTATGATAGATAAAATAAAGGAGAATAATACAAAGGGTAAACCCTCAACATTTATTGTCCCTGCTGGAAGTTATGCCCGTCCGCCTTTAATGTATCCTTATGTTGTTGAAATGAGCGCCAAAGAGAATATCAGTTGGAAGAATGTTTGGACTTTTAACATGGATGAAGTTCTGGACTGGACTAATAGGTCTATACCCAAGACACACCCCTGGAGCTTCTATGGATCAACGAAGAAAGCATTTTTTGATAAGATTGATATCCCGGAAGACCATATATGGTTTCCAGATCCAAAAGACCCTGATGCTATAGGTAAAAAGATCACCGAAATTACAGAGGGAAAAGGTGTGGATATTTCTTTTGACGGTATAGGGGAACACGGACACCTGGCTTACGAGGAAGCTCCAGACCTAATGACTCATTGGACGCATATAACCCCTGAAGAATTTAAAAATGCTCCAACTCGTATTCTTCCTCATTTGAATCCAGAAACTTATATAAGAGCCTTACGAGGTGATTGGGATCCTCCTGATAAACCGCTTTATACATTGGCACCCGCAGGAGCAATAACCATCGGCATGAAGTGGATCCTCGGTGCTAAGAAACTAATGCTTTCAGGTGAAGGAGCGGCATTTAAAATAGCTACTATGCATCCACCAACTATGGACTTCCCTGTAACATTAGTACAGGAACATCCTGAGCCGAAGAATACAGTAACGATATTCACAGCTAGGGAAGAAGGAGCAGGTTGGTGAAATTAAGCATGCCTGTTCCTGGAGCCTCTGGGAATCACTAAAGGCTCTCAGGGAAGCTAAAGTAAAAGAAGACAACGCAGAGACAACTTCTTTTGATGATGCTAAAAAAGAATTCAATATCAAATAATTAACCATCTAATAATATGATGGAGCGGACGTTCTATGATGCCCCATCGGGCCTACGAGGAAAATCGATACAATGACGAATCAGGATAAGTCAACTCTTCGCGATCTCGCGAAACAGTATATGGAGCTCTGTAGGGATCCGGTGCAAGATGAGCGCCGGGCTCTCTGGAGGCAACACAACAGTCTGAAGAAGATTCGGCCTCTGATCTACGTGCGTGCATTTGCCTGGGAGGAAATGCCCCAGTCAAAATGTACGTGCGCGGACCCGTTCCTTCGACAGTTCGAGGATTTTTTCCGTAACCACCTATTCTGGAGCACTTTCAACGACGATTCAATTTTCGAACCATGGGTCACGGTCCAGGCGAGCCGAAAATGCGTCGGTTGGGGTTTGTCTGGTGAACGCGACTTCAGCGAGGAGCCCGGAGGTTCATGGAAAACCGACTATCCCATAAAGAAGCTTGATGATATTGAACAACTGTGCATCCCATGGCATGAAATCGACGAAGAGAAGACAGCGAGGGATGTCCAGCGACTGCAAGATGCTGTTGGAGACATCATCACAATCAACGTCGATCGTGGGCCGGCTTACAGGATGTGGACAGGGGACATATCTACGGATCTCGGGTACCTGAGAGGAATCGAACATTTCATGGTGGATATGGTGGACAATCCTGATTGGCTTCATCGGCTTGTCAAGTTCCTGGCGGACGGAGTGCTGAAGACCCATGATGAGGCGGAAGCGGCCGAAGATTGGGGACTGTGTGCTCACCAGAATCAGAGCATGCCGTATGCAGAGGACCTACAAGACCCGGCACCCAATGTCAATGGCGTCAAACGCACCCAATTATGGGGCTATATGGCAGCCCAGGAGTTCACTGGTGTATCGCCGGCAATGCATGAGGAGTTCCTGCTGCGATATCAGTTGCCGATACTGGACAAGTTCGGTCTGGTTGCTTACGGCTGTTGTGGGGATCTTACGCACAAAATCGACATACTGCGGCAAATTCCGAACTTGCGGCGGATTGCAGTCTCGCCCTTTGCTGATGCGGCGAAGTGTGCTGAGCAGATAGGACGCGACTATGTCTTCAGCTATCGGCCAAGTCCGGCTGATATGGTGAGCTACGATTTTGACCCTGACCGCATCAGATCCATTTTGAGACGTGATCTAGAGGCCTGTAAAAACTGCCTTGTGGACATCACATTGAAGGATGTAGAGACGGTACAAAAAGACCCCAATCGTGTTTGCCAGTGGGTGACTATCACGCGGGAAGTGATTGACGAGATTTTTGGATGATGCAGGCTGAACAAAGCGCTGGAGCGGATGCTCTGCGGTGAATTATGATACGGCTGAATAAATTAGAAAAAAACAGTCTAATATTTGAGTTAGATGTAGAAAGAATATAACTAAAATGAAAATTAGAACACGCGATAAGGGTAGAATGCATTACAGGGAATTATTGATAAAAGATGAAGTTGTAAGTTCCCTCGTAGTGATTGACTACCAAATAAGAATTGGCTCAGCCGAGGTTAGAATGGGAGGAATTGGGGATGTTGAAACCAAAGAAAAGCACAGAAAAAAAGGCTATATGCGCAGACTCATGGAAGATGCTGTAGAATACATAAAAAACGAAGGCTATGATGTCTCAATGCTCTTTGGCATTCCCAATTTCTATACTAAATTTGGTTACGCCGTTTGCTTACCTGAATATAAATTAACTCTCTCTACTAGAGATGCTGAAGATGCCAAAAATAATGCAGAAAATTATAAAATCCGCAAAATCAGGAAAAAAGATATTGATTCAGTGTTCGGGCTTTACGATGAAAATAACCAGAATAGAGTATGCAGCCTTATAAGAACAAAGAAGTATTTTTCTGGATTTCCCAGAGGCTCCAGAGATGAACAGCAGGCAGATGCTTTTCTCGTTAAAGATAGTAACAAAGAGTTTGTGGCTTATGCTGCTTTTGATAAATCAAAAGAAGAAGTAAATATTGTAGAAGTTGAAAGTATAGCTGATAGGGCATACCCTGCCCTACTTTATGAATTTGCTAAAATGGCTGTAAAACGAAGATGTGGTCATATTACCTTGTTTATGCCGCCAGATCACCCATTTGCCGAATTTTGTTCGAGGTATGGCTCTCAATTAACAGCTCAGTATCCTAAGAATGGCGGCGGTGTGATGAGAATGATTAATCAAAAGACATTATTTGAAAAAATAAAAAAAGAGCTCGAGAGAAGAATTTCTGGTTCCAAATTCAAAGCTTGTTCAGACTCTTTAGAAATTAGAACAGATATGGAGAATATTACACTTAAAATTTGTGATGGGACTCTAAATATTTACTCAGAAGAAAAGGTAGAAAACTTCCTTACCCTCTCACAGGCTAAGTTAATCCAGTTAATAGTAGGCTACCGAAGTGTAAGAGATATCTTAAATGATTCTGAGGTAGAAATAGGCGGCGATATAGAGCCACTACTCGGTGTGCTTTTCCCTAAGACCAGTCCATATGTCTGGTTAGCAGATCACTTTTGATAGTGACCTAAAGCCCGTGAATATGTACCAATCAGAAATAGAGGATTTTGATAGATGTATCTTAGAAGATACTGAACCTTCCTTTAAGGGAGAAGATGGTTTGAGAAACTTAAAGATTGTCTTAGCTGCGTATGAATCAGCTAAGAAGGGAAAAGTAATTAAAGTATCTTAGAATGCAAAACTATGAGAATCTCTCTGATAGAGAAGCCCTTGAGATATTGCGCTTTAAGATAAAATGGAAATATGTCTTAGATGTCCCAACAGATTGCCAGGGCTTTGATCGCTCTTTATTGGTTTACTTTCGAGCCCGTCTTCTGGCAAACAACAAAGAAAAGATGGTCTTTAAAAGGAAAACAAACCCTATTTCCCTTTGGTTATGGACTAAGTTATACAAAATTTGAATATAGTAACCTCAAAATAAATCCTGGAAAAATAAGTCCCCAGGAAAAAATAAATATCAGTATAGATGTAAAAAATGTTGGCAGATACAAAGGAGATGAAATAGTTCAATTATATATTCACGATACAGTAGCCACCGTAGCCAGACCCATCAAGGAACTCAAAGGGTTTGAAAGGATAACTCTTGAGCCAGACCAGAAAAAGAGGGTGAACTTCACTCTTCTCCCCCAGGATTTGGCTTTTTATGATATTAATATGGATTTGGTTGTGGAACCGGGAATCTTTGAGGTAATGATAGGAAGTTCCTCAGAAGATATACGTTTAAGAGGGAGTTTTGAAGTTAAATGAGGTTATACCAAATAATTTGCAAGGAGGAAGTTCACTTTTCTAACTCGGCACAATAGATAAATTAAGGAGGGAGTTTTATATGCCAAAAATTGCTTTTATAGGAGCAGGAAGCTTCGAGTTTACGAGAGCCCTGGTGCGGGATATTCTCTCGTTTCCCGCCCTTGCCGATAGTACCATAGCGCTTATGGACATCGATGATGCACGTCTTTCTTTTATCAAAACAGCGATAGATAAGATAGCTACTATGGGAGATTATTCGGCAAAAGTGGTTGCTACTAAAGATAGAGTTGAGGCGCGTAAGGGAGTGGATGGAGTAGTTTGCACAATTCTTGTTGGCGGGGTTCAGGTGTGGCGTACGGACATAGAAATCCCGAAAAAGTATGGGGTAAATATAAACGTTGGCGATACCAGAGGCCCGGCTGGAATCTTCCGGGCTCTCAGAACAATACCGGTAATGCTTGATATTTGTAAAGATATAGAGTGCTACTGCCCGGAGGCTATTTTCCTCAACTATACAAACCCTATGGGTATGCTCTGCCGTGCCATGCAAAGTCAGAGTAAAATCAAAGTAACAGGTCTTTGCCACAGTGTCCAGGGCACAGCTGAGATGTTGGCCAGATGGATAGGTGCTCCCGTGGAAGAGATTACCTACCTTTGTGCCGGGATAAACCACCAGGCATGGTTTCTTGAGTTTAAACGGAATGGTAAAGATGCCTACCCTCTTATTAGAGAAGCCATTAAGAGACCTGAGATTTACAATGAAGAGCAGGTGAGAAATGAAATGTTTCTCCATCTGGGTTACTACGTTACCGAGTCCAGTGGCCATAACTCGGAATACAATCCCTGGTTCAGAAAAAGAGCTGATCTCATAGAGAAATACTGCACGCATGGTACTGGCTGGAATCCCGGAGAATATGCATTTATCCTGAAGGAATATCTAAGAAGAGAGAATACATGGAGATCTGAAATAAAGGAATGGCTTGAGAAACCATCAACAGACCTAAAGAGAGGTAAAGAGTACGCAGCAAACATTTTCAATGCCACAATTGGAGATGGAAGCCTATATGAGTTTAATGGAAATGTTAGGAATTTTGGCCTTATAGACAACCTTCCGGAAGGCTGTTGTGTTGAAGTACCAGTAGTTGCTTCCAAGGGTGGATTTAATCCTATTCATGTAGGTCCGCTGCCGCCACAGCTTGCTATCCTCAACGATATCAATGCCAGATGTGAAGAGCTAGCAGTAGAGGGTGCTATTACCGGTGATCCAAGAATGATATTCCAGGCAATTTATTTTGATCCCTTGACGTCCGCTGTTTTAAGCCTTGCTGAAATAAAAAAGATGGTAAAGGAGATGTTCAAGGCAAACAGAAACTGGCTGCCTCAATTTAAATAAACTCCTTACACTTAAGCTGTGAGCGTTTTTTACCATCATTAAAATAAAGATAGTCTGCGGGAGCCTGATTTGATAGAGATGGGATTGGATATTCTTAATCCTCTTCAACCGGAATGTAACGATATAGAAAAAATAACCCAAGAGGTTAAACTGCGGATTTCTCAATTAGCTCAAGGGGGAGGTTATATACTTGCTTCTGCTCATAGTTTCCCTTACCCAGCTTCCAACTTGCAAGCTTTTAAAGCAGCAGCTATTGAATACGGAAAAATTCCTCAGAAATGGAGAGGAAAATTTGAAATTCAAAAAACTGATGTAGAAGTTTAATATGTATTAAGCCGCATGAATATTAAGGCAGACCGAAAGTAAACGTTGACTAAGAGTGATGAGGTTATCTCAATTAAAATACTATATTATGCGAGGAGAAATAGATATGTCTACACATTATTTGCATGCTGTTCCCTGGAAGAATGTGAGAATAGAGGAAAGTTTTTGGGGAGATTGGGTTCGAGTCAATAGGGATGTACTGGTTCCCCTGTGCCTGCTGTCCTCCTAACGTTGCGAGACTACTATCTTCCCTTGGAGGTTATTTTTACAGTGTATCTAGAGAGGGTGTGTGTTCTCTAGACCTATAAAATTAACAAAAGGATGGAACAGTATATTAGTGAAGACCTCGGTTTACTCAAAAAAGTCGTATAGTGGTCGAGAACTTGGCTTCAAGTTCAGGTTTGTGGATAAAGAAGGCAGGCCACTACCAGATATTCTTTATAGGCTCTGAATTAGTTTTTATAAGTTGGTTTGATCGTAAAACAATATACCAAAAATTTGAGAGGAGAAAATAATAATGGCAGAACAAAAATCTTTTCATAGTATTTGTAGTTGGGTAATGGAGGAGCAGGTTAGTTATCTCACAAGAGAGGATATAACTCCTACCCTTTCTCCAGGGCAAATGAGACTCTGGACATATCAGTGTTATGCTCATGGAGCTGAGGCGGTAGTGTATTTTAGATGGAGAGCGTGCAGCGTTGGAATAGAACAGTTTCACTCTGGTATCCTACAGCATGATGGGACGAATAAATCTATAAGCTATAAAGAGGTTGCCCAAATAGGCTCTGAGCTCCACCGTATCGGACATCAGTTTGAAGACTCTAAGGTAGTCTCTTCTGTAGCCATCATCTACGATTTTCCATACCTTCTTCTATAGCTGATTCGATTATGTCCTTTTCATCTGTAAGTTGCATCAGATACCTCTCGTATCCCTTCCTCTCCTTAGGATCCATTTTTAATATGTCTAATTTTCCCTTTGCCTTGTCTATGTTTTTTGCCTTAAAATCATCCCTTATGGTTTCGTGCTTTAAAAAATAGATCCATTCATCCAGATCACTCTCTATAATATCCTGAAACTTCTCTACTTCAATTAAATAGTGTTCAGGAAAGATATCTTTAGGCTCAATCAGTACAGGAAGTATATTTTTTATAGCCCAGTCAAAGCGAATTACGCGGATTTCTTTTGCCATAAACTAAAACCCCCAACTTTCAAAATTTATCATATACAAAATATACAAAATTTTGTTCTTTGTCAAATTTCCGTAAAGAATCTTCTGAGATTTACACCCTACCCTTGCTAGAAAAGAAAGATTATGGTAGAATTTAGGTGACTAAGAGGTAATTTTATTTATGAAAGAAAAAAGCTCGACCATGAAAGTTTTAAGAACAAGTGTATTAGTACTGGCAGTCTTATTTCTGATGGTTGGTATGTGTTATGCTCAGAGTGCTGAGGAATACCTTAATACAGGTATAGAGAAATAAATGCTTGGGAGGGTAAACATGTTAAAAACATTATGGGCGGTTGTCCGAAAAGAAAAAATTGAGCTTCTGGAAAAGGAAAATATTCCTGAAGGAACAAAGGTTTTGGTAACAGTATTACCCGAAGGTGATGAATCCCGGTTCTGGCTAAAGACAAGCCAAATCTCTTTAGACACAGTCTGGAATAACACAGAGGATGATGTATATGCACAATTACTCAAAAAATGATGTAATTTTAGTTCGTTATCCCTTTACAGATTTGTCGAGTTTGAAGGTCAGACCCGCAGTTATCATCAGTGCTCCACATATTTCTGAAGATGTTTTTATTATACCGCTAACCAGCAAAACAAGTTCCCTTTTACCTGGTGAGTTTGTCTTAAAAGATTGGAAGAGTGCAAGACTCAATGTGATTACCGCTGTTAAGCGAGGTATTTACACTGTAAACAAAAGTCTGATTATCAAAAAGATCGGAAAGCTATCCACTTCTGATTCCAAAAGGTTGGAAAATTCCTTGCGTAAGTGGTTAGAATTTTAAAGAACTTAGCGGCCGTGAAAATGGGATGTGTCCCTATTTTCCCTATTTTCCAGCGTATAGTGGGTAGCTAAAAACCAAAGAGATAGCTTTCCTGAAACGGATGTCGTTGAAGATCTCTCTTAAAACAGGATCCTTATGAGTGTAGTTAAAGGAATATGAGAGGCTGGTTGCTGAATCCATTACCCATTATCAGCTTCTTCCAGCTCTGACTCTGGCCATATAGAACGTAATTCATATATCTTTAAAGAAACAATCCTCGCCTTACCTCCCAAAGAGTAAATTTTGAGGTTCCTGTCCCTTGCATCGGGCAAAAAACAGAAGCTCATGGAGATTCTCCCATCATTGCCGAAAATTTCCAGCGAGGTGCGGTCAAGCAAGATTTCCAGCTTGATTTTGCCCTGAAGAGGCCTTAGTGAGGCAGATTTTCCAAGACAGAAAAGCTGGCTAGTGGCAGTGGTGTATCGAATACTCTCACCCCGCAGGATAAACCCAAACTCGGCTGCATTGCCCAGTTCGACCTCAGTCTGGATGTGCAAAAGCCCACCCTGGACATCCGAGAGAAGATTCCTGCCCGGTTCCAATATCTGGTTGTTCCAGGAATATTCCTTTTGATGAATATTCTCAATCTCTTTTATCGGTCGGCGGTAGAGGCGAATCCCCTCTGGTGTAGTGGAGAGTGTTAACTGACAAGGGAAACTCATCTGCTGATTAAAGGGCATATCTGGATATTTGCCCCCACTCATCCAGGCAATTTGAAGCCTTCGGCCATCGGAGTCGGGGATATCGCTCCAGGTTTGAGCCGCATAGAAGTTGGCTCCCCACTCGCTCTGCAGCACCTCGCTTTCTCGCCTGAAAATACGGCCATCAAATGTGCCAATAATATAGTTCCCATTACCTCCCCAAAAGACCCATTTAGTCTTCTCTGCATTTCCATCAACCGGCAGCTCAAAGATATCCGGACATTCACTACAGCCAAGCAGTTGAATATCGCATAGTCGTATCCACTGCTTCAGATTCGTTGATGCGAACAACGCATAGTTATTGGCATCAAGATAGAGAGCCATCACCCATCTTTTGGAGGAAGTGTGCCAAATAACTTTAGGGTCACGGTTTTCTCCTGCAATGTGTCCAAGAACAGGATTCTTCTCGTATTTCCTCCATGTTCGTCCCCGGTCATTGCTGTAGGCAATGCTCTGGGCGAAGGGTTTACCTGCTGAGGTATAAATATTCACCATCGCCCTTTCCTTACCACTCTGAAAACCTGCCGTATTGTTCCAGTCTACCACTCCAGAACCTGAGAAAATCATACCTAACTCATCTGGTTCAATGGCGTTCGCTAGTTGCTTCCAATTGACCATATCCGAACTAACAGCATGACCCCATACTATGTTACCCCAGTTGATACCTGAGGGGTTGTGCTGAAAAAATAGGTGATATTCACCCTCGTAATAATCTAATCCGTTAGGATCATTTAACCAGTTCTTTTTAGCAGTGAAGTGAAACTGCGGACGATAAACTTCCTGATAAAGCTTACGCCTGACCATTAATACTCCTCCTGTTCCTCATTTTATTTTTATATATTTGTTCCCGTTCTTTCCAATGCTTCCCCGGCAGATTGCCTTATTCTTAATTCGATCCAGATTCGGCAAACTATATTGCTAAAGTCTTTCTTATAGAGCTCTTTTACGGTTTGAAGATTGACCCCATCTTGAGATGCGGCAATACAAACTTTATGCCCTCTTTTTTCAGGGTTTCTCAATCTATAGGCAAGCCAAATTTTTCCTTTATCATCTTTCAAAGAAGAGCATCCTTCAGCCCAAAAACCCTTACCTTTTCCTTCCGGCTGAGCGATTACTTTAAACCTTCCAATATCAGGCAAAGGGAAAAAAGAAAATTTATCCAATATCGGTATCCTCCTAAGGGCACGGTAGCCAGCTACCATGCGCTTCAATCAAGTCATTACACAGTGTAACTATTTTATCTATGGGTAGCTCAGCAGCTGTATGTGGGTCAAGCATAGCAGTATGGTATATATATTCTCTTTTCTGTATCAAAGCTGCTTCAATTTAATCTCTGAAGATCAATATCATAAAGAGGTCATGTGATGTTTTTAGGCGCTCAACATTTCATCAGCAGAAATGCAGGCCAGGTTTTTGGCCCGCAGTGTAGCCCGTTTATCCTTTGAGGCATATCCGACTGCCAACACACGCATTCCACCTGCAAGTCCGGCTTCGACCCCGGCTTCGGCATTTTCAACAACGAGGCACTGTTCTGGCGGAATACCCAGTTTTTGAGCTGCCAGAAGGAACACTTCAGGATCAGGTTTACTTTTTGAAACACTGTTTCCGTCTACCACAGCATCAAAGAAATCTGCCAGACCAATGTACCTTAAAATGACAGGAGTATTTTTGCTCGAAGAAGCTATTGCTATTTTAATGTCTTTCTTTTTTAAAGCATTTAGTATATCCATCACGCCGGGCAAAGTTTCGTCTGGCGTAAGATTCTTCTTTAGAAGTTCACGATAGTAGTTGTTCTTGCGCTCCGCAAGCTGTTTTTTTTCTTCGCTGGTATAGGTACGCCGTGATTTTTCTAGAAGAATTTCCAAACTTTGCATTCGGCTGATACCTCGCAGTCGCTGATTAATCTGTCGGTCAAAGTAGATTTTTTCCTCATCTGCGATGTGTTTCCATCCCTGGTAATGATATTCGTCTGTGGATGTAATAACACCGTCTAAATCAAGAATTACAGCTTTTATTTCCATACCGTCATCCTTTTCTATACGCAATAAGTTTCAATATTAAATCAATGTTTATCCTCGCCGATGTGCGGGAAGCTTCACGATGACTCCTTCCGAGTCTATGAGGTACTCTTTTCCGAATATTTTTACCGTTATTGCCGGTCCTTCGATAATTTTCAACATAACCTGTTTTTTATCAACGGTTACGTTAAGAGTTGCATCGCGATAAAGAATTCTCAGGATGAAATCCTCTTTCTATTATCGCCCAGGGATCAACTTCAAGATATTTGTTTGCGACTTTTGCCATTCTGCATCTCCATGATCAGGCAGCCACGGCAGGTATCTGCCATTACTTTGTTCTACAGCCAGTTTAAAAAATTCATAGCTTCTTCTAAACCAAATATTTTCTTCATCGAATTTAAGATCAAATTCATTCCAGCCAATTGTTTATCACTCTGTCCAACATTGGTATATCGTTTTACGATATTATATTACAGCTAATTCTGAAATTGTCAATTGGACGTTGGGAGATTGCTGAAGAAGTCCCTTAAAAGGAAGTTTTGAAGTAGCTTAAACAAAAGGGAGGTAGCTCTATGAGCGCAAGAAAAAAGGCCATTGGTTATGTAGTGCGTAAATATCCAGTGAAATACGTTCCTTCCTGCAGTTGACGATGCCCCACAGCTCTGTTGTGGGGGTGTTCACTCAAAAATCCTTTGGGCTTCTTTCATTTTCCTGCTTATGGAGAGGTGATAAGGACATTTTTCCTCACACTTTTTACACTCGGTGCAGGCACTTGCCTTTACTTTTAAGTCAATATAAGCCTTTTTTGCCCTGTTTTTCTTACCCTTTTCTCCTAACTTATAGTCCATAAGCAATCTCATAATTTGAGGTATGGGAATATCCTCACTACAAGGAAGGCAATATCCACAATTTCTACAAAAATCAGGCCCCCACCTCTTGGCATCTTCTCGAAGTCTTGCTATATCCTCTCTGGACAATAAGATATGAGGATCTCCAGCCTTCACATCTTCTTCCAGTTCCGCAATACTGCCTACTCCCGGAGTAGCCGTATCTACGCAGGGATTAGAAATTACAAACTTAAGAGCCTGAATGGGAGAAATTTTAACTTCACTAAGGGGATTTTTTGCTAAAATTCCTCCTCCAAAGGGTTTCATTATGGTAACTCCTAACCCTCTCTTTTTAGCTAAAGGCAAAGTTTCCCTCTCCGTTATGGATATATCCTCTCCGTCAATTGTCTGTCTTTGGTAATTAATGAGATTATAGGAAACAGTTATTACGTCAAATTCTCCACAGTTTATTATTTTCTTCATATCCTCTGGGCTTGCATGGGTGGAAATTCCTATAAATTTAACCTTGCCCGCCTTTTGCGCCTTTTTCAATTCATGGAAAACTCCATTACTCATTAATCTTTCAAACTGACCGGGTCTAGTTACATCGTGCATCTGATAAATGTCAATTATCTCTGTATTCAAATTTTGTAAACTTTCATTTATGGTTTGAGCAAATTCTTCAGGGCTTCGCAAATGCGAACGAGTAAGGATAATACACTCTTTTCTTCTGGATTTAGTAACTCGGCCAATTGCTTTTTCCATTTCCCCTTCACCATAAGCATAGGCAGTATCTATAATGTTTACTCCTAAATCCAAGGCCCGATTTACTATTTTTTCTACTTTTTCGGGTGTTGCCCTTACTCGAGAGAATCCTAATGAACCTATTCCTATCACGGAAACTCTAAGGCCGGTATTGCCTAGCAGTCTATATTCCATTTGGTTAACTTTTCCCCCTCACCTCTTTCCTCTCCCCAGAGGGGAGAGGAAATTTTCTTCCTTTATCCCTCTTTTCCCAAAGAAAAAGGGCTGCTGCCTAAAGGGCAGCAGCCCTAATCTTCTTCTTGATAACCCCCTAATGCCCATATTGTGAGTTGCAGTTGAATCGTATCGAGTCCTTTCTTTATCCTAATGCCCATATTGTAAGTTACAGTTGAATCGTATCGAGTCGAGCCCTTTCTTAAAGCAACTCAAGCAACTTCCATAGCTTAAGTTGTGTGTTGATCTCAGAGATAATCTTTTCGGCTCCTGCTTCATCAAGTTTAGCTGTGAATTCTGCTAGCGTCGCTTCCCAGTCAGCACCACTACTACCCGTATCAATCGTTCGCATATATTCATCACACACTGCCTGACACTGAGCAATTTCGGTTTTGATCGGTACAGGATCAAAGGCAAAGCCTAATAGAGGTGAAGGTTTTGCACTCATATTTAATGCATGTGTCTCTTCCCATAGCGTATCTGCCTGTCCGGGCAAGAAGTAAGCATTAAACTGGCATCCAAACAGCCAGGCAGTATTTGGGACATACCCACTGCCTTCTACCAGCTCTATTTGATTTGGACCTACCTTGTTGTAATGTACTCCCTCGATGCCGAAACAAAGCAAATTGTACAGCTCTACATCAGTGTTCAACAATTCCATAAACATCATCGCTTTTTCGGGGTTTTTAGAGTTCCGGTTTATACCATACATGGTAGAGATAATGGAGCTTGTTTTCAATACAGGCTCGGAAATAGGGTATGAAATTATCTCGTAGCCATGGGCAGCTAGCCATTCGGCATCATTACCAGGTTTACAATTTCCCCCAAAGGAGACTCCCATCTGTGCAGCTTTTGTCATAGGTTGAGCATCGGTAATGGCAAGGGCGTCACTGCGTATATACCCTTTTTGAAACCACTCTGCCACTGTCCCCACAAATTTCTTAAACTCATCTGTTTTGTACTGGTTTATGGCTGTGGGAATTGCTCCGGTATCATCTATATAGACAGCTCCGGGTAAGTCACGTCCCACTACCTCGTCAAAGCCAAAGTGGGTTATCCACCCTGCCCAGTTACCACCTCCACTAGATACAATACCTGTGGGATAAATATCCGGGTCATATTCCTTGATCAAGGCAAGGAATGGTTCCAGATCTTCCATTACTTTTACAGTGGTGACATCAAAACCATACTTATCCACCATTTTTTTTTGAAAGTAGGCACCATTTGTCATACAAGAAATCTGGTAGTTGATGATCCCGTAAATTTTACCTTGCACTCTGGTGGCATCCCACATTGCAGTCGGAACCAAAGCTTTCAGTCCAGGCGCATACTCATCAATCAAATCATCCAGGGGTAAGAAAGCACCCTTGGATACATTCTGAAGGTAATTATTGAACCAGTTTGCCGTAAAACAGAGGTCATAGTCTTCTCCAGCAGCTATTACCAGCCTTATTTTATCTTCATAATCACCCCAGTTTTGAGCCTTGAAATCGACTGTTGCATTAATCTTTTCTTCAATGATTTCATTAGCTGCTTCAAATACCATATCCGCGTCTTGTTGTGGATAGGGTCCGGGGTAGTACCAGATCAACTCTACTGGTCCAGCCCACACAAGTTGAGGGGCTAAAAGTAAAGTTACCATAATCACTCCACACAAAATTTTCTTAAACATTCTCTCTCCTCCTTAAGGTTATTTAAGATTGTTTTTTCTAAAGCTTTCTAAGGTCCGGCTTAGTTCAAAGCATCCATCACCTCCTTTTCATCTTTTTTCTGGACCCAAAGTTTAGTATCTATTAACCTTTAATGGCACCTACTGTTAATCCCTTGACAAAGTATTTTTGGAAAAATGGAAAAATAAAGAGCATTGGCCCTGCGGCCAGTATACACATAGCCATCCTTGCTGACTCATTGGGCAACTTGCTTATATCTATAGTCATTTGCGTAGTTCGCAGTTGTTGGGTTAAAAACTGTATGTTGGCCATCATTCTGTGCAGCATATATTGCAGGGGTACCAGACTTTCACTCTCAATATACAATAAAGGCAGCCACCAATCGTTCCAATAACGCAGCAAAATAAATAATCCTATAGCTGCCATGGCCGGTTTTGATAAGGGAACAACGATGGTGAAAAATGTTCTTAGCTCACTTGCCCCATCCAGTTTTGCTGATTCAATAATCCCGATAGGTATTTGCTGGAAAAATGTTTTCAGAAGTAAAATAAACCAGGGGGCTACCAGATAAGGTAATACAAGTACCCACCATGTATCCTTCAGGTGCAGGTACCTTACGATTAAGATATACCAGGGTACCAGACCTCCGTTAAAGAGCATGGTAAAAAATATATAGAAGGCTAATGGATTTCTATACTTAAAATCCCGGCGGGATAATGGGTAAGCAACCATGGCAATAACAAATAGACTTAAAGCCGTCCCTACCCCTGTTACGCTCAGGCTAATAAAATACCCTTGTAGGATTTGTTTTGGAACCTTAAATATATATTCATAGGCTGTTAAAGATATTTTTTTGGGTATAAGTTTATAACCATGTCTCAAGATATCCATTTCATCAGATAATGAAATGGATAAGACAGCAATAATGGGTATAATGCACGTTAAGGCAAATAAGGTAAGGATTATACTAATGATGATTAAAGAAATTAATCTTGACTTTTTTGCCTCTATCATTTTTCTCTAGTTCCCCCTCACCCAATTTCTAGCGTATAGCGGGTAGCGTTTAGCGTATAGTATTAAAATAAAGCATTTTCTGGGTTAATTCTTCTAACAAGATAATTGGCAGTACCTATAAGTATAAGTCCCACTACTGCCTGGTAGAGGCCAGCGGCGGCTGACATTCCTATATCTCCTACCACCCTTAAAGAGCGGTATACATAGGTATCAATTACATCCGTAGTGGGATATAACATACCAATATTTCTTGGCAACTGATAGAACATACCAAAATCTGCATAAAATATTCTACCTATTTGAAGCAGCATTATGATGACCATTAATGGGGTTATAAGGGGGATAGATATTTTGGTAATCATTTGCCACCTCGTAGCGCCATCAATGGCTGCAGCTTCATAATAGGCAGGGTCTATTCCCATTAGACCAGCATAATAAATGACGCTAAAATAACCAACAGTTTTCCATAAATATATTAATGCCAGTATTGCCGGCCAGTACTCAGGTTTAAGGTACCACTGAACAGGCCCAAGTCCTATGATTTTCAGGAAATCATTTAAAATTCCTAATCTCATATTAAGAAAGGCAAAGAGCGTAAATCCTACAACTACCCAGGATAAAAAATAAGGGAAAAAATAGGCCGTTTGACAGAATTTCACAAACCATCTTTTTGTTATTTCATGCAGCATCAAGGCCACGGCTACAGAAGCAACCAATCCAAGAGAGAAAAATAGCGCATTTAAACAAACAGTATTTCGGGTAATCCTCCAGGCATAAAGAGAGGTAAAAAAGAATTTAAAATTCTCAAATCCAATCCACGCACTTCCCCAGAACCCTTTATCATACCGAAAATCCTTAAAAGCAACAATTATTCCAAACATAGGTATGTAACTGAAAATGAAAACTAAAATTATAGCGGGCAGGGCCATAAAAAAAAGTGCCGAATTTTTTTTAAAATCTCTGATTTTTTTGCTTATGCTTGTAATTAATTTTTTGCTTATACTTGACTTTTTGCTTATCGGAATCGGATATAGTCCTTCTTTACTCAGGGAAATACTTTCACTTATAGGATTTCCTTTTTGATGTACTACCTTATCATCCATTAAAAATTCTCCCTTAAGATTAGTTAAATGGTTAAATGGTTAATTCCCCTCACCCTATCCCTCTCCCTAAAGGAGGGGAGAGGGGGACTTTAATTCTCGTTGCTTCCTCATTTTCTACAATTCTCTTTCCGGAAGACTCTCTTATAATTAACTTTGGTTTTAAGATTATCTCCTCAGAGGGGATTTCACTATGGGCAACCCCCTTTATCTCCTTTAACAAAGCCTGACAGGCTAAAGTGCCCATAGAATAACTAGGTTGGCTTACAGTAGTTAGGGCAGGCTCAGTTAAGGGAGCCCACACAGGGTCATCGAAGCCAATTATGGCTATCTGTTCAGGAATTTTTACCTTATTTTCCCTTAAGGCTAAGAGAGCTCCGCTGGTCATAGGTTCATTGCAGACAAAAAGAACGGTGGGAGGATTTTTCATCCTTATAAAATCCCCGGCTACCTCCTGAGCTTTTTCCCTTCGGTAATTCCCCTCTTTTATGAGCTCTGGCTCTAAGGAAATATGATTTTCCTCAAGGGCTCTTTTATACCCGGCTAACCTTTCCTTGCTGGTGGTAACTCCTTTCAGGCCGGTGATAACTCCTATGCGGCGATGCCCTAAGCTGATAAGATAATTTACTGCTTCATAGGAGCTGGCCTCATTATCTACAAGGACTGTTGACACCTTAAGGCCTCTAACTGTTCTGTCTACTAATACCAGAGACATTCCACTTCTGGATAATTTCTTAAGATAGCTGTGATTTCCCTGTGAGGGAGAGATAATTAAGCCATCTACACCTCGCTCATATAAAGCTAATAGATATTCTCGCTCCTTTATCGGATCCTCATCGCTATTACATAAGATTACACTATAGCCATTTTGATTGGCTACATCCTCAATCCCCCGAACAAGTGTGGTAAAGAAGAAGGTGAGTATATCAGATACAACTACCCCTATGGCCTTAGTTTCTCGAGTTTTGAGCCCCCGGGCAATAACGTCTGGCCTATAACTCAGCTTTTCAGCAGCTTTAAGCACTTTAGATTTACTTTCCTCGCTGAAGTAACCATAATTACCCAAAACCCTGCTGGCCATGCCCACGGAAAGACCTGCTTCCCTGGCTACATCTTTTAAGGTTTTTCTCTGTTCCATTTATCTTTATTAATCCTCAATCTCGTATATCGTTCTACTATATTATATTATACTAATTTTGAAATTTGTCAACCCCTATTTCGGTTATCGGTTATGTGAGTTAAATGATTTGACACGCCCTCTGCCGGTTGAGTCCTGTCCCGAAAAATTAAGAGTTGGTGCTGATTTCAGGGTTTTTTGGGTAAGTCTAAGAAAAATAGAAGGTTCTGATTAGGAAGGAGGCCGAAAAATTGAAAGTTTTTCAAATTCTGTGCAAGTTATTTTTGTCCAACCAATCATACTTATCGCACATCTTATTCGGTAATTTAAGGGGATATTTTCCATATTGGCGAACTAAGTTAACCATATATTCATAGTTTTCCGAGGGTACATTTCCGGCTATAGAATGGTCCGAAGCTATAATATAACCGCCACCTTTAGCGGCATTGAGTCTATACAAAATCTCCTTTTTTATATCCTTTCTTGTTCCATTAATAAGAACACGGACATCAATGCCTCCCCAAAAGGCTAACCTTTTACCATACTCTTTTTTTAACTTAACTACATCAAGCCCGGATTTAACTTCAAGGGGATTATAGCAGTCAACACCAGCGGCAATTAAATCATTATAGATTTCTTTAGCATTTCCACATCCATGATAAATAATTTTTACATTATACCTCTTAAATTCCTTGCACATTCGCTCAATACAGGGAAAATAAAGCTTCCTCCATATACGAGGAGAATAAAGCATACCTTTATCATAAGCAACATCCCCCCAGATAACCATTCCTGTAAGTTCGCTGACTCTTTCTAATTGCTGCCTGCCAATTTCAATCATAAAATCCGTAGCTCTCTCTGCAAAAGCTTTTAGCTTTTCAGGAGATAACATGATATCCATAAAATGTCCTTGCATTCCCCGCACCCTGGTTAAAACTTCATTAGGTTCACAAACACCCCCAAACAAACAAAAATCTTCCTTATATGCTTTGACTGCATCCATATAACTGGGAAGCTGGCTAAAATTATCCCCCATGTTTATTAAATCCTGACGAATATCATTATAACGCCGAATATCAGTAGGATCCTCAAATTCAAATTTTTCGTAATCATGAGCACTTTTAATAGAGAAATCCAAATATCCCGGCATAGCTGCTCCTTGTCCCAATGACATTTTCACTACAGAGCCCCATCCCGACTTATAAATAATTTCTCTTTTATCTCTTTTAATAATTTCTGGTCTTTTGATCTTTGGATCCATATTGGGATTAATTACCAAAAGGTCCAAATCATAGTAGCGATAGATATCTACATCCTTATCCAATCCTTTTTTCTTGAGCCAATTCTTAGTAAATTGAGTCCAAAAGGAATCAGTAATAGGAACTTTGTCAGGTTCCTCGTGATTTAAAGCTTTCAATACCCTTTCTTTTTTAACTTCAGCTTTAGATAAGATAGACATTTATTTCTCCTGTTCTCTTAAATATTTATGCTAATCCAGATGAAAAACTTCTTCCATCTCTGCCCACCATTCATCAGATTTTATCTTAATCACCGAACCTATTCTTCGCATATTTATTCTCCTTCTTTCACAGCATCATAAATATCATGGGGGACCTTCAATCCTACCGTCTCTATTAATTTAAGAGCTTCCTGGTGAATTTTCTCAGTGCCCTACATATTGCAGTCATGGGGTTGCTGTAATTAATAAATAATACATCGGGACATAACTTTAAAATGTCCCTGGCAATTTCCTTCATGGCTGGAATCATCCTCATAGCTCTGGATATACCGCCAGGGCCCACAGTATCCCCCATAGGTTGATAGATTCCATACTTTCTGGGAATGAATACATCAGGTTCCCAGGCTCTTCTCCCCCCAACTCCTATAGTTGTAATGACAATATCAGCCCCGGACAAAAGATCTTTTCTATCGGTGGATTGTTTAATTATTACATGAGCATTTTTTACCTCAACCATTTTTTTAGCAAGATTATAAGCTACTTTAAGAGCCTCACGGTCAAAGTCAACTAACCATATTTCCCAGGGGCCAAGAGATTGCTCCTTTATAATAACAGCTATTAATCCCTGAGTAAACATTGAACTACCCGATCCTATGAGAACCACTTTCTTA
>JAUWRC010000075.1 GCA_030610745.1 Clostridia bacterium | reverse complement strand
TAAAGAACATCTCCTAATTCTCCGGAATCAATCAGCTCCTTTAGCTTATTTACCGCTGCCGCATATAGAAATGTATGTCCCACCGTTAGCACTTTACCTTTCTTTTTGGCTAACCTTATAAGTTCCCTGGCTTCCTGACTAGTCAGGGTCAAAGGCTTTTCCACGAAAACATGTTTTCCTGCCTCCAGCCCCTCTTTTGCCAGCCCAAAATGCGTAGATACCGGGGTAGCAATGGCTACTGCCTCCACCCCCGGATCATTAAGAACCTCTTGGTAATTTCGAGTAACCTTAGCATCAGGATAAAGGCTCTTAATGCGCTTCAGTTTTTCCTTATCTAGATCACAGCAATACTCCACCTTGCTTTCCCGAATCTGGATAAAATTCCTAACTAAATTTGGTCCCCAGTAACCACAACCAATAACGGCAACCTTGATCATTTTCCCTCTCCTTGGCCACTTTTCCATATGATAAACTAATTAAGCTCTAATCTTAACATCTGGCAAAGAATCTCTTTATCCCAGAAGCGATCTTTTCAATCTGTTCCCGAGTCAATTCTGGAAACATTGGTAGAGAAAGAATTTGCTTGGCGCACTTCTCCGCTACCGGAAAATCGCCTTCTCTATATTGCAAATATTTATATGCTTTTTGCAAATGAAGGGGTATAGGATAGTGAAGTCCTGTACTTATTCCCTTAGATTTAAGATATTCCTGCAACTCATCCCTCTTTCCTGTCCTGATTACATATAAGTGATAGACATGCCTGGCGTATTCAGTCTCGATAGGAGTAATTACCTCATCTACATCTTTTAGTAATTCATTATAAATCCAGGCATTTTTTCGCCGCAATTTATTCTGCTCGTCTAGACTTTTTAGCTTTACTCTTAAGATAGCCGCCTGTATCTCGTCTAATCTACTATTATAACCTTCTACTGAATGTTCATACTTTTTTATCTGTCCATGGTCCCTGAGCATCTTTATCTTCTGAGCAATTTTATTGCCATCGGTGACCACCATCCCACCATCCCCAAATGCTGCTAAATTCTTGCTGGGATAAAAGCTAAAGCAACCGGCATCGCCAATAGACCCTGTCTTTTTACCTTTATATTCTGCCCCATGTGCCTGGCAGGCATCTTCAATGCCCTTTAAGTTATACTTTTTTGCTATCATCATTACGGGATCTATATCTGCAGGCTGCCCAAACAAGTGAACTGGAAGTATTGCTTTTGTTCTTCTATTTATCTTTTCTTCAATTTGTGAGACATCAATGTTATAGATTTGTGGATCAATATCTACAAAGACAATCTTTGCCCCGTTCTGAGAGATAGCTTCGGTAGTGGCAATGAAAGTGTTGGGAACGGTAATTACTTCATTTCCCTTTCCAACTCCGCAGGCTAGTAAGGCTAGACGCAAGGCATCGGTCCCGTTGGCTACTCCCACAGCATATTCTGTCCCACAAAAGCTGGCAAACTCTCTCTCAAAACACTTAACATTTTTGCCCAGGACAAATCTGCAGCTATCCATTACCCGCTGAACATGAGCATCAACTTCATCCTTAATTAACCGATAATGCTGCTTTGAATCAAAAAATGGCACTCCCATTGCTTTTTTCATGCCGGCTCCTACCCGTACCTTACTTTTATATCTCACTTTTCACCTGTCCTTGAACCTTCCGATCTTCGACGTCAAATATAACTTCATCGTTTGCCAGCCTAACCCACATAGTTACGCCATCCCGAGCAGCCGGTCCTTCAATACAAGGCTCTTCATTTTTATCAAGTCTAATCTTCGAGGTATCCCTTCTTCTCCACCATTCCGCCACATCCCGAGGTAAGGCACATCCGTAATTACTCTTATTCTTCACGTACTGCAACAGCTCCTCATAATACTCAATTGGATACCCACTCTCCATACCTCTATCTCCATCAGATCTTATATAGTCCGGATGGACAATCACCAGCGCCATTCCGTTCATCTTTTCAATCCAGTCGATCTTTTGCTTCCAGATAGAGATATCTTCATGCTCGAGAATCTCGAAAAGGGTATGATCCTGGACCAGGGTAATGGGAAGTTCTACCAGATTCCCCATAAAAAATGGGAAGATGGAGAGACAACCACCTGGTTGAGGTTCATAAGGATCAGTATCGGGAAAAGAAGAATCGTATTCAAAGGGCATATTCATCATCCAGTCCGGATTTCGGTGAGTTGCAGGGGATCTAAACCCCACCGCGCCCCATTCAATGGCATATTTTTTGATTTTCTTCATCCTCCCATCAAAAATCTTTTTTGAGTCAAAAAGTCTCCCATCGTGCTTAAGTCCATGAATTCCGACCTCAAAGCCATCATTTACCAGCCTCTCGAGGAGCCTGCTATCAACAGAATATCGCTCAGGCACAAAGTGCCAAGAAGACCTGAATCCGTATCTTCTCTCGATTTCACATATCCTCTCTATATTTCTGAGTCCTTTTTGGGTTTCCACATCATGGGTGATGACAAAAGCGCAGTTCTTCCCATGAGGCCAGAACCATATAAAGGGGATTCTATCACTTGATAAAGGGGATTTTATCACTTGTTCTCACCGAAGTTTTAAGAATATCTCTTTTGAGATTCTCTAACTTTTCTTCAATTGGCCAAAGAGGAAATAAACTCCGCACCGTTTTCGCTCTTCTTCTCTTTAGAAGAATCTGCAATTTTCGTGGAATTAAAGGTTTCAAAACATAGTAAGTTTTTAAAATCCTTGCACTGCCATTGTCTTTGTATCTTTCAAAAAGGAAAGTTTCAACTTCCTTATCGTATTTCTTTAAGGAAGCATCAAGATCAATCCCTAGTTTCCAAAATCTCTTCAATTGTTCCATTTCACCCTAGGTGTTTATAAAAGAATTTTCCAGCCACCCTGGAGATAGTTGTCGGGGTTCGCCGCATAACGGAAGTTATCATTCTATACTTGAGGCTCTTCTGTTTAGTGGAAGTGACACCCCCAACTGTTGGCCAGTAATAGTATGGTAAATCTGTTTCCTGCATTCCGAAACTGCGCTTGAAAGATACTAGCCCCAGATTATCTGGTGAGGTGCGACCACCGTCAAAGAACTTGTAACCTTTTTCACAACCGTATTGAATTACATGCCACATAAGAAAATGATTTGGGCGATACTGTAAATAATTGCGATCGGATGCATTGAACTTGTAATAGATTGTATCTCCGTGAGCAAAAAAGACCCCACCTGCGATAGAGGTACTCTTGTGCTTAACAAGTAACACAAAAGCAAGTCTAGTTAGGATTAGCTCTCGCCAGATATTTTCAAAAAAATCATAAGGCTGAGGAGGTATACCACGCTTTTTACGAGTGGCAAGGTTAAGGAGATAAAAGCTTTTCATGTCTTTTTCTGTTTTACTCTTTTCTATCTTAAGATCTGCCCTTTCAGCCCCTCTAATTCTCCTACGGATAGATTTTTGAAACCCTTTCCAGAGCGAGTCTGTACCTTGAGAAAGGTCCAATCTAAAGAGTTTATAATAGCTGTGATTCTCAAAGTGTAAGTCTCGCAAGAAAACGTCTGGATGTCGTCCTCGTACTTCGATATAATCCGCCTTTTCCTTTTTTGCCTTCTCTATAGCAGTAGAAAATAGGGATCTAATATCCTCATCAGAAATCGCCAAAGGAAAGCAAACATCTGTAAAGGGTAAGCAGACGAGCCGATCGCCGGTCATCCAACTTTTGACAAGGAAAAATGGACACCCTGCCTTAATCTTTTTATCGGAATCTTCTAAAATAAAATAACAGGGAATATACTCATAGGTCTTTTGCAGCACTCTTGCCCAATTAGAAAGATGGAACACAGTCCCTTGAGGGTGACTCCTTACAAACTCATCCCACCTTCTATCCTTAGATGGATCAATTATTTTGACTTGCATATCATCTTTTCCCTCAATAGAAGTTCCTCATATACCTTGAGGTATTCCTTCTTCATTTCTAACCATCGATATTTCTCGTGGATTTTACTTGCATTTGCAACTAATGACTTTCTCTTAGCAGGATTCTGATAGAGTTCAAGAATACAGCGTGCCAAATCCTTTTCGTTCCCGGCCTCAAAAAACATAACAGAATTATCATGAAAATATGCCTTCATAGTGGGTAAAGCTGAGGCTATTGTCGGTATCCCCAAGGCAATGAATTCAAATAGCTTGTTAGGAAGCGTGGGGTATTTACAGAGTATCGGAACGATTCCTATGTCCGCTCTACCAATAATCATGGGTATCTCATCAAAAGGGACGTACCCTGTGAACTTAACTCTTTCTTCAAGTCTAAGATCTTTTACTAATCTCTCAATCTCCCTTTTATACTCGCCTTCGCCTACTATTAATAATCTGAAGTTATGGATTTTAGTCTCTATTAACTTCAGGGCTCTTGCTATCGTCTGGTAACCATAGCGTTCAAGTATTGAACCATGCGAAACCAGCACAAAAGAATTTTGATCCGGCTTTTCCATTTTACGAACGGAGGAAGAAAATATACCCTCATTAGGAACATTAAGTACGATGGCAAATTTTGACTTTGGAATCCTATGTTTCGCAAAGATTTTATAAGCAGGCTCATGCGTAGCAATAATCTTATCTGCAAATTTGAGACTTAATTTTTCAATCACCTTGAGAAGCTTAATAACGGGATGTTCTGTACTCAGTTTGTATTCAAAGGCACAGAGTTCGGGCATGTTCTCAAACATATATAGTAAGACTTTTGCACCAAGAAGTCTTGGAATCAAAGCTATAAAGACTAGAAAGTCAGGCATCGTGTCCACTTCGATGACAGCGTACTTCTTTTTCAAATAGAGCAAATTCAATTTAACCGATGAAAGGAGAAAGGAGAAACCATATTCAACCATATATCTGAGAATTCCACCTCGTCTATGGCTCACAGGGATTCGGTAAACATTTATTCCATTCAGCAGCTCAAACTTTTCTTCATTCTTAAGTTTTAAACAAATGATGTCCACTTGATACCCTGCATCACGAAGTGCTTCTGCATCCCTACGAACGTGATTTTCACGAGGATAATAGTCATGTCTAATGACGCAGACTCGTCCGTTCATGATCTCCTCAAGGTTTCTTCATAAATATTGACAATTTCACGACTGATTTGTTGTAAGCCTAAACCTAGCTCTATAATGCGCTCTCTTCCCTCTGCTCCTCTGCCATAATCTAAAGCAGCTTCCATTTTAAGAGCAATATCTCGAGGATCTCTCTCGCATATAAAACAACCTTCAGTATTTCCAATTATTTCCTTTGTATCACCAACATCTGTAGAGACTATAGGTACATTACACGCCATTGCTTCCTTTATTACCATTGGAGAAGCCTCAAAGTTGGAGGTCTGAACTACAACATCAGATGCATTCATAAAAAGAGGCATCTCTTGATGAGAAATGCTCCCACCTGTAGTTAATAAGACATTCTCTCTTGGTAGAATTGCATATGCCCTTTGTAGAATATCAAATCCTTTTTGTGTACGTCTTTTAGGGTTTTCAACATCGGCCGGAAAGAACACTATCTTTTTATCCTTGGGTAAATTTAATTTTTCCCGACATTTATGTTTATTTATCGGTTGAAACAATTGCAGATCTACCCCTGGCGGTCTGACTGTTGATTTTCCCCTAAAATTTAGCACTTCTATTAAATCTTTACATACAGGTATGAGAAAGTCTGTCCTACGCAGAGCCCATTTTTTAATTCCCTTTGAATACACAAGTTTCGAAATCCAATCAATATCTCTTGGTATAAGTTCGGGTCGTTTTAAAGCCTCTGCTTCATGGAAAGTTAGTATCAAAGGTATTTTTAAACCTAAAATTAATCTGGCGATCCAAAAAACATATATACAATATGTATGATGAGCATGAACTAGGTCATAATGGCCGAATCTCAATTTCTTAACTAGACAGGGAACTGCAAAAAAATAATTCGATCTATTATCGCGCCCATTTATGAAAAATACATCTGCAAGAATGCCTTCTTTTCTGAGAGATTCAACCTGTTCTTTCACAAATATCCCAGAAAAAACATACTCAGGAGTGGGGTACATATTGGTAAGAATCAAAACCTTCATTGCTTTGCCTCAGGACTAAGTTGATTTGGGCTAGACGGAAGCAATCCCTTTGTGAGGATTCCGTTTTTCTTCCCCAGTGAATATATGATCGCAAGGAAAAACCAAAATGGAAATGAGGAATAAGCTGCACGCCAGATATTGTTATAAATAATTGCAACGAAATACATAAACATGATCCCATCCAGACCCAAAGAAATTGCTTTCCAGTAATTATCCTTGGTATTTCTAAAAAAGCGAATATTCACAGCAAAAGCCACAAAAATTAGCCAAAAATAGAATGCGAGCCCTGGATATCCCATTTCAATCAATGTGGAGGATAATTGGCTTGTTCTGGGAGAATATGTCTTATGAAATCTTCCCGTATATTCTCCGAAATAACTCTCTTTGGTGGAACCGAAACCATAACCAATCACAGGACCTAGAGGTTCTTTATTGATCCACTCCACAGCCATTCGAGGGGCTCTAAGCCTTACAGGAACTTGAGGACCTATGACAGCAGCATTAACCTGCATTTTTAATCCTTGAATAGCATCTGTTATTAATAGATTTAAAGGTTCTCTCAAAAAAGGAATCGTCAGCGTAAAACCTATGAAAATAGCTAGTATCAGAAGCATATGGACCGTTTTTCTAAGCAGTTTTCCATGCAGAGTTTTTCTTATCACGAATATCATTGTAAGCGGAATATAAAGAAAAGCAGCTCGTGCACTACCAAGAACAAGAGAAATTAATAAACATGGAATTCCTAGTAAATATATAAAACGCGATTTGTAATGAAGGAAAAATCCTATAAGAATACTTATTACACCTGTAACAAGTATTAGCATTTCGCCTGTTCCGTGCCTCCCAAGAGTTCCACTTACCCAATCAGACTGTCCATATAGTCTGTATTGAAAAATAGTCATTGGGATCTGGAAAAATATCAAGATAATAAACAATGTTATCAACCGTTTTAAATTCTTTTCTTCTATATCTAAGTTTATAATGGCATAAAATAGCAATATATATCTAAAGAAATCTTTGAGAGCCACGCCTATTGTAAGCAATGGAATACCTTTTAGAAAACCTGACAACACTCCCCATATAAAAAATAATAAAATGGGCAAAAAAAGAGGGGTTTTTTCAAATGTTTTTCGACTTACTCCTAAATGTAGACTTTTCAAAAATAGAAGGACTATAATCGCATCTGAGGCCCATATTGCTTGTCTGGGTAAGATACCGAATATTGGCTCGAAAGTTCCTTTGATGATAAAAATAAAAAAGATAAGCCCAGCAAGCAATAAAGTATCGCTTGAAAATAACATGAGAGTGAAAATCGTAACTATTACTAAAAGCAAGCCTATGGGATTTTCTCTTCCTATCAAAGAACCTATTAGTGCAACCCAGAGTAAAAACAAAGGGAGGTAAAAAATATTATTAGTTTTCTTGGCGGTGATAAAATTCAAACTATTTTTACTCAACTGCATTCTGTTTATCATAAGGTTTCCAAGAAATTTATT
>JAUWRC010000084.1 GCA_030610745.1 Clostridia bacterium | reverse complement strand
GATTATTATCTTTATCTTGGTGCAAAAACAGGTAATTCAAAGCATGGCTTACTCTGGTATTAAGGCATAAGGATAACAAGAAACGGTAAATGAGATGGGATTAAAAAGGATCAGCAAAGAAACAGTGATTGTAATGATGGGGCTTTTTTTTCTTCTTGTCATTACTGACCCTCTTTACGCTGTTCAAAAGATGGGGTATATTCTTGATCAGGAAGGCAAAAAGATTCCTTCCCCTCTTAGCTATACTCTTTATAAGACAATTGATGGCGCAGATTACGAATGTGGTTCCTTTGCTCTCCCTAGAGATATCTTTATCGATAAAAAGGAGAATTTATTTGTAGCCGACACCGGCAATAACCGTGTTCTCAAATTTGATAGATTCGGCAACTTTGTTCGAGCTTTTGGAAGTGCGGAAAAATTGAATGAGCCGGAAGGGGTTTTCGTGGATGACGAGGGCGATCTTTATGTGGCCGACACCGGCAACAATCGTATCCTAAAATTTGATACGGATGGGCATCTTTTAAAAGAATACAAAAGGCCAACTTCTGCTCTTTTTAGAGAAGTTTATTTTTCTCCTGTCAAATTAGTTGTCGATGCTCGAGGCTATTTATATATAGTTAATAGCGGGACTCTACGGGGTCTTATTGTTCTTGATGGGAAGGGAATCTTTAGAGGTTATTTTGCTCCTATTCGCCTTGGTTTTAGCTTGACCAGACTCTTCTTCCAGCTTTTTGCCACAAAGGAGCAAAAAGAGGACCTAAGAACCCGTCGCAATCCTCGTTCTTATTCTAATATCGACATCGATGATTCAGGATTTCTGTATGCTCTTTCGCAATATCTTGAGAAAGACCAGATTAAGAAAATTACTCCAGTAGGAATAAACGTCTATCCCACAAAATTCTACGGAGAAACTCAAGTAGTAGGGGAGCCGAGAAGGATTCTTCCTCGTTTCATAGATATCGCCATAAATGAATTTGGTGTTATATCCGTTCTTGATGTCTCTTCGGGGAAAGTTTACCAATACGACCAGGAGGGAAATCTGTTGATCATTTTGGGCGGATGGGCAGAGCAAAAGGATCCATCGGAACATCCAATTAGTATAGCTACAGACGAAAAAGGAGCTCTTTACGTTCTTGATAACACGGAGGCAATTATTAAGATTTTTCACCCCACGAAACTTACTCATCTGATCCATCAAGCTGTTAAGCTTTACTTTGACGGCAAATATTACGAGGCAGAGAATCTCTGGAAGGAAATAGCTAAGAGAAACAGTAATTTCGCTTTTGCTCACACTGGGTTAGGAAAAGCTCTTTTGAAGCGTGGCCAATATCTTGAGGCCATGGAAGAATTCGAATACGCTAAAGATAAAGATGGATTCTCTAAGGCTTTTATGGAATATCGTCATATTTGGTTGAGAAAACATTTTGGTTGGGTTGCTTTTTGGGTTCTGATAGGGATAGTAAGTTTAATTTTACTTCCTAAGCTAATCCCAAAACTGGTTAACAAATATGGGAAAAAGGCAGGTAGCTTCCTAAAAACCTTTGGATATCTCTTTAAAATATTGATTAACCCGCAAGAGACCTTAGACGAGGTAAAGAAAGCTAATTTGTTTTCTGCCCTTCTCCTTGTTCTATTATGCTTTTTGATTACTTATTTAAAAATTTTGTTTACTAGTTTCCATTTTTCTACCTTCGACCCAGAGAGAACGTCCTTTTTTATGGAATCCTTGAAATTGTTTCTTCCCTGGGTCACGTGGGTTTTTGCGAGTTATGGTGTGAGTGCGATTTTCGATGGCGAGGGAACATTTAGGAGTATATTTATATCTAGTGCACTTTGCCTTTCTCCTTATATTATTTTTTCTGTTCCCCTGTCTTTGCTATCACGTGTCCTAGCCTTAGAGCAACAAGGATATTATAATTTCTTAAAGTATTTCATCTATGCCTGGATTATATTTCTTTTCTTTTCTCAAGTTAAAGTCGTCCATAAATTTTCTGCAAAGAAAGCGTTGGGAGTTTCCCTTTTAAATGTCACTGGGATAGGAATACTCTGGGCCGGTGTAGTGTTGATTTATGTTTTAACTTATCAGATATTTGATTTTATTAACCAGATTATTCTGGAAATATCTATTTTAGATTATTGAAGGAAGTTTTAAATGTGGGAAAAAATCAAGACAAAAATTTTTGTGCTGATTTCATTTGTGCTTTCGTTGACCTGTTTCTCGCTTTCAGCCATTGGCCATACTATCCCCCCGGGATTTGAGTTGGTGACGGCGAACCTGATTTTAAAGCTTTACATAAACAGGAAAAACTCTCAATTGATTATTCAGGATCTTAGAAATACTAAAATTTGGCGAAGCAGCCCTGTTATCGGAGAGCAACTAAAGGTTGGGGGGCTATGGAAAACCCATTTAGAATCTCCTTTTATTTTGTACTATACAGATGAAAAAATGCAAAAGATAAAACAGACGAACCCGATTAAGGAGAATGCCGTGATGAGTTTTCAAAGCATTGAGAGAGGTCTTAAGGTAAACTATCAGTTTGTTGGGCTTAAGATAGGGTTTTCCCTTAAATTTGAGATAGAAAAAGATTACTTAAAGATAAATATTCCTGAAGAAGATATAAGGGAAGATGGCAAATTTAGGATCGTTTCATTGAGGATTCTTCCCTTCTTAGGAACACCTTCAGAGAACGATAGAGGATATATCTTTGTCCCTGATGGTTGTGGAGCTATACGCTATTTCAAGTGCCCTGAGCAAAGAACGAGTCTTTTGACATCTATCTACGGTCCGGATTCAAACATATTTTCCTTCGGTTTCCGTGAAGAGGAGAATATGAGGATGCCTGTTTTTGGCTTAGTAAAGAATGAAAATGCTTTTTTGGCTGTAATAACTGAAGGCGATTTCAACACTAACATTAACTACTCTCCCAGTGGATATATAGTAAACCTAGATAGAATCTACGCTGAGTTTGTCTTTAGAAACAGAACCGCAGTACCTATGAAAAGAGGACTTTGGGTACATAAGGTAGCAAGTGAATTCCTTAAAGGAGAAAGAGAAATTCGCTATTTCTTCCTAGAGGGGAAAGAGGCAAATTACGTGGGAATGGCCAAGAGGTATCGAGAGTATCTTTTGCAAGAAAAAGGTTTTCAGAAGTTGAAGATTAACGAGATACCTCCTCTAGATTTACGAATTTTCTGTGCGGCTAGAGAAAAAGGAATTATTTTTGACCGCCTTATCAAAGTAACGAGTTTTGACGAGGTAAGGCAAATACTAGAAATTTTACGTGAAAAAGGAGTTAGAGAAATTAATTTAACATTGATTGGCTGGCAGAAGGGAGGATATGATAGTTTTTATCCTAACAGGCTTCCCGTTGAGGTAAAATTAGGAGGAGAAAGGGGATTAAAAGATTTAGTTGAGTATGCTAACGACCATGGAATCTACCTTTACTTAGAGGATGACTATCTAAGTGCCTTTAGCTATGCGGGAGGTTTTTATCCGTCAAGAGATGCTATTCGTGGCCTAAATAAGCTAATTATGGTTGATGATAGAGGAGAAGAAAAACGATTTCTTCTTAACCCTTATCTTGCCTACGAAAAATTTGCTCAAAGGGATATTCCAAAAATTAGCGAATATGGAGTAGATGGTTTGGAGTTTAGCCAAATTGGCAATGTAGTCTTATCCGATCGCAATAGGAAATACCCTTTACAAAGAGGAGAATCAGCTTCTTACTACCTTCAGATCCTGAACCTAGCCAAAAATAATTTTGACAAAATACTTGTCCAAGGAGGAAATATGTACACCCTTAAATATGTAGATAAGATTATCTCTGCGCCCCTAGAAGGGAGTAACTATTTGCTTTTGGACGAAGATGTTCCCTTTTACCAGATAGTTCTTCATGGGATAATTCTATATACGGGGCCAGTGGCTAACTTAAGATATAGTCCTCGTACTCAATTCCTAAAACAAGTCGAATACGGAGCTTTGTCACTTTTTGAATTAACCTATGAAAAATCAGCTCTGTTGAGGAGGACAAATTATAACAAACTCTTTTCCTCCTATTACATAGATTGGATAGATGAAATAGTGAAAGAATATCATGAAATAAATGAGAATATGGGTTACCTGCAAACTCAATTTATTCAGCACCATCACAAGCTAGTCCACGGCGTTTATCAAACAACCTACGAAGATGGAACAAAAGTAATCGTAAACTATAACGAAGAAGAATATACTGATAAGAACATCAACGTAAAAGGTCTTAGTTATTTAGTTATTAAAAAGGAACAAAATCAATGAGAATAAGTCTATCTAAAAAAAAGACATTAGAGGGATATTTATTTATTCTTCCTTGGATTATTGGTTTTGTAATCTTTTTGGCTTTTCCTTTAGGTCAGTCGCTCCTAATTAGTTTTAAAGAGCTGAAAGTGCTTTTTGGCTTTAAATTTGAATTCATAGGAATGAGAAACTATTTCGAGGCTTTTTTAATAGATGTTAATTTTGTGCCCGCATTTATTGTAATTGTAAGAGATGTCTTAATTAATATTCCCCTTATCTTAATTTTCTCTATTGGTATGGCTTATTTAGTTAATCAAAAACTTTACGGAAGGGGAGTTTTTAAAATCATCTTTTTTGTTCCCGTGGTCATAGTATCTGGCCCGGTAATTCAAAGATTGTTTTTGCAAGGAGTCGGAGTAGCATCAATTTTCCAGAGATTGGATATAGGCGGGTTTATTTATACTTATTTTGACCCCATCATTGCAGATCCTCTGATTGAGATTTTGAATAGAATTATTTTTATCCTATGGCGAAGTGGAGTACCAATACTAATATGTTTGGCTGGATTTCAGGCAATATCACCTGCTCTTTACGAGGCAGCAAAATGCGACGGGGCTGATGAATGGTTAATGTTCTGGAAGATAACTTTACCGATGCTTATGCCCATTTTAGAGATTGCCGCTATTTACAGCATAATCGACTCTTTTACTGATGTTTTCAATCCTTTGTTGAACTATATTAAACATACTGTGTTTAAAAACTTTCGTTACGGATATGGGGCGGCTATGGGGTGGACTTACTTTGTTCTTATCTTCGGTATTATACTTATCACTCTTGCCGTCTTTAAAAAATATATGTTCTACGCGGAGGAAAGATAAGAGGAAAAATGCATAAAATACAAGAAATGTTCTCAGGCAAGACCAAGAACAAAATCGACAAAATAAGTAGATTTGGATATAAGAACAAAGACTTTTTATTTAAGTTTTTTGTGTACTTAATCCTTATCGATGTCGCCTTTGTTTTTTTATATCCTCTGATTTATATGGTAGTGGCATCCTTAAAAACAGCTCAAGACTTCGCGGATCCATATACTTATTGGATTATCAAACAGCCGACCTTGGAAAATTTAAGAGATGCGTATGAAACAATGTCGTTCTTGCGTAGTGCTACAAATAGTATCATTATTGCTCTAGCGTCGAGTATTGCTCAGGTTATATCGTGTTCTTTCATTGGTTATGGATTTGCCAGAGGTAAATTTCCTGGTCGAGACCTTCTCTTCATCTTAGCTTTATTTACTTTAATCGTCCCCCCTCAAACTATCATTGTCTCGCTTTTTATTTTGTATCAGAGATTAAACTGGATAGATACATATTATCCTTTTATTATTCCTTCTCTTTTTGGCCAAGGACTGAAAGGGGCTCTTTTTATTTATATTTTTCGTCAATTCTTTAAGGGGTTTCCTCAAGAATTAGAGGACGCAGCTAGGATAGATGGGGCAGGAGGAATTAGAATTTACTCACAAGTTTTTCTGCCCTTATCTAAACCTGCTATTTTAGTAGTTTCTCTATTTTCTTTTGTCTGGCACTGGAATGACTATTTTGAGTTTTCCATTTATATTATGGATAAGCGTAAAGCTACCTTACCCATAAAATTGCTAGATCTGAATTGGTGGTTTACGGAAGTAAAAATGGGGTACGGAGGAGCCACAGGTATGTTTCAATTAAATGAAGGAGTAGAAATGGCTGGCTGTTTGTTGGTAATCGCCATACCTTTAATTTTATACGCTTTTGCTCAAAAATACTTTGTTTCTAGCATTGAAAGGACAGGGCTTGTAGGATGAGCAGCCTCAATGGGTAGAAGAGTAAGCCTATAGGGAGGTGCACTTTGAATATCTATCATTCTGGCTGTTGACTTTCTCTGATTTTTGTATATAATATAGGCAGAATGATTGCTACTGGAATTCGAGTCAGAGGAATTGCTCCATACTTGTTTATTCTTCCAATATTAGTTGGAGTCGGTATATTTGGCTTTGGTTGCTTATTTTATGTTCTTGGTCTTAGCTTCACTAAGACTAATTTACTCGTTTCGCAATTTGTAGGTTTGGACAATTATTACTACGTGCTGTTCAAGAAGAAATGGTTCTCTACAGCTCTTTTACATACTACTTATTACGCAGCTTGGGCGGTTCCTCTGAAGCTTTCAATTGCATTAGGCTTAGCTCTTGCTTTGCACCGAAAAATGAGATTCGGAAGCTTTTTCCGCTTTGCTTTTCTTATGCCTTGGGTTGCCTCGCCGGTAATAATTGCTCTGGTGTTCAAGTACATTTTCAACCCTCACTTCGGTA
>JAUWRC010000032.1 GCA_030610745.1 Clostridia bacterium | reverse complement strand
CTTTATCCCAGAGATATCTTCCCTCTTCAGGTTCATGCCAGTTCCAGGGAACATAAGTACTAATAAAGTTGCAGCCGGCTTGCCTCATCTTAATCAGCCGATCTTCCCACAACTGATAGGGAATACGAAAATAATGAATCTCTCCTCCATAGAGAATAACTCTTTCCCCGTGGATTTTCATACTTTTAGCATCGTAGTCGATTATCTGTTTAATTGATTTTCTCTCATTCACTACTTCTCTCCTCCCCTTCCTATTTTCCCATAATCACTTGAACATTATGTGTCTTTCCGTCACCAAATGGTTTAATAACAGAACCTTTTATTTTCTTTCCATCTACTATAAGCTTCTTTACTCCTTTTTCTACTCCCTCGGGATTCTTAATAAGAATGTCGTATATATCCCCGCGGAAGGCTCTCTTTATCCTGCATCTATGCCAGGAGCTGGGTAGACAGGGATCGACTCTTAATCCCTTAAACTCTCGTCGGGCACCCAGAATCCACTCCGTAGCTGCCAGATACATCCAGGCAGCCGTTCCCGTAATCCAGGTGAAGGCCCCTTCTCCAAAAAGATAAGGATGGTCTGGGCCAACTAAATATTCGGCAAAGACATAAGGCTCTGCTTTATAGACCTCATAATCTGGCTGTTTCATAGGATTAATCTTAGAGTAAGACTCATAAGCTTTGTCTCCTCGGCCGGCCATACAGTCAGCTACAATCTTAAAAGCTACCGCATGGCAAAAAATAGAAGCGTTCTCCTTAATGCCTCGAGCGAACTTAGTAATTCGACCCAGACTGAGATCTAGTGTAGTGTAAGCAGGATGAAGCAAGACCGGGCCATGAGGAGTATCACAATACTTATCTATACTAGTTAAAATTTTTTTTCTTCTTTCTCCCTCGCTCACCCCGGCTAAAATGGACCAGGTCTGGGGGTTGAGATGAATTTTGCCTTCTTTGCATTCGGAGGCTCCGAATTTTTCTCCCTCATCATTATACCCGGCTAGATACCAGTCTTTATCCCATCCCCGTGGACTATTTAGAATTTCTTTGAGCTGGCTGGCTTTATCTAAAAGCTCTTTTTCTACCTCTTTTTTGCTTAAGAGATGTGCCAGCTGGGCAGCATAGAGGAGACTGCGGTGAAAGGCTATCCCCAGCCAGACACTTTCTCCTTTGCCTTTTCTGCCAGCCATATCAATGGCATCGTTCCAATCAGCAATTCCAATGAGAGGAACTCGGTGTGCACCTCGCTTTTTCCACAGGTACTTGCAGTTAGCCAGGGCATGTTCGAAAATAGTCCCCTCTCCTCCATCCAGCCACCTAATCTTTTCATTTAAGAAATCTATATCCCCTGTTTCTTTAATATAAGCAGCTAAGGTATAAGTAAACCAGAGGGGATGATCTGCCCGGGGGGAATCGGTAAATGGGCCATAATCATCTGACCATCCACTGGCACAGTGTCCATCTTTAAAGTGCATTGCAGCTAGGGTTCTCAGTCTATTTTTTGTATAGGCCGCATCAAGGGAGAGTATGCCTTCGACATCCTGGCAGGAATCCCGATATCCCCGCCCACCAGTTCCTTCATGATAATAAGAAGGAGAACGACTCCAGGTATTAGCCGTATATAGTTGATATTTGCTCCAGGTGTTGACCATTCGGTCAAAATCTGGGTCTGGGGTCTCTATAGCTACTTTTTCCATTAAGCCCTGCCAGAAGTGGTTAATTTTCTTTAAGGCTTTCTTAACCTCGGCCGTGTCTCTATATTTTTTTAAAAGGCGCGCCGCTTCTCGTCTTTCCTTCACCAGACCCATAATAATGGTGAAGTTAATCTCTTCCCCAGGCTTAAGCTTAAAATTATGCTCCAGAGAACAAATCATATTTTCACCATAGACCTTACTATTAGTGCATTTTCCCTTTACCAGAACTTCTGGCCGGCTGGGTATCTCGTATCTACCCCAGAAAGCTTCTTTGCGACAGTCATACCCTTTTACCGGGGCGCTTGAGCCAAAAAACCCCATATAAGGGAAAGCCCGGTCCCAACCCCAGGTATGCTTTTTGGCTATAATGGCCTCCAGCTCCGTATCAAAGTCAGCCTCGTTATACAGAGCAAATATATTTTTAAAAAGAAGCTCCAGTTGAAAATCTCCTAAAATCTGATTAACATAGGAGAAAGCGCTAATATTTCTTTCTTTGGTATCCTCATTCTTCATACTTACCCACCAGAGCTCGCATGGCTCATCTCGGGGAACAAGATAAGTTATCTTCCCTTCTATCTTTGCCACGGTGGATTTGATTACGGTATATCCTTGCCCATGGCAGCACTGAAAATCCTGCTTTTCCGGGCAGATAGGCTGCCAGTTTAAAGACCAGTATTGCCCCGTATCATTATCTCGAAGAAAGATATAGCGCCCTGGCCGATCAGTATACAGGTTCTCTGGATTCCAGGTAGTAAGCCGGGTAGTGCGGCAGTCCTTGAAGAAACTATATCCTCCCCCTGTATGGGAGATAACTGCACAATACTGGCCATTGTAAAGATAATTTATCCAGGGTCGGGGCAGATTAGGGTTAGTTATGATATACTCTTTTCCATCAGAACTAAAGTGTCCGTATTTCATTTCTTTAATCTCCTTTCTATCTAGCGTATAGCGGATAGTAAAGTTGTTACCATCCAACAAAAACATAAGGATTAAGTTCCTCACAAGACGAATACTTAAATTCAAACTCTGTATCTGAGACGCGCCTGCCCACACTTTTGCCATCGCCTCTCCTAACAGAGGCATCTGGCTGAAGTGCGGAGCTCTGAACTCTTACTTTTCCATCCTTGTCTCCGACAATAAGGTACTTTTCCTTATCAGTTTTAGTAAAGATAAATTCATCCATATTCTCTGCGGTAATACTTGAAGACTTTGTACGAATGAGACAACTGCCACTTCCCTGAAGAGCAGCGGAGACTATATCCCCCTTCTTTATTTCAATTATTGAATTTCCCTTGCTTCTTACTGATACACACAGTTTCCTGGTTGTTCTAAGCTCATCCAGATACTCTATCTCAACTACTTTGTTATCTTCAGAACGGTTAGTTACAAAAAGAAATGTCTCGTTTTTACCTCTCCGCCTGAAAACGTTTATCTTTGAATTGTCCTCAGATATCCGGCAACAATATGGAACGATGTTGAACTTTTCAAAGAGACTCTTAAAGAGCTTGTAATTGTTCTGAAGAGCCAGATAGTAGTTAAAGCCAACCAAAATAATCTGGCCCCTTCCATATGCGAGCTGCAAGATATATGGCAGCTCTTTATCCTGAGCTAACACTCTGGAATTCTTACTATGAGCAAAGTAATTCAAGTGTCCTGCTATCTTCAATTCCCCATCACTCCATCTTATAGAGATTGGCCAATTTATCTCTTTTTCCTTTATAATTTTTGTGCATCTTGTTGAGATAGGAATATCCTTAAGTGGGGACATATCTATATCTAATGAGGGAAACTCCGGCCCCATAACCAGTATCCCTCCCTCCTTCACATAATCAAGAAGTTTAATCAATGTTACTCTATCCATATATTTATAGGATTGAATGAAGAGTATTTGATATTGCTGAATATTTTCGAGTGTCGCCTGACTCAGGTTAACCAGTGTAAAACTGACATTATGATTAGAAAATGTTTTTATGATATAAAATAAACTCTCATTTTGATCTATCTTTTCTTTGAAAACTTCCTTAAAAGCTGATACTGGCTCATTTGCCCAGAATGTGTAGGCTCTTGGATAATTGTATGGAGGGTAGTAGCCAACAGCGATTTCGGCACTCCTCTCAGATTGTGAAAGTCTCAAATTGATAGCCTTAAGGAATGTCATTAGTCTTTTTAAGTAATAGTAAGCATCGGATGGTATGCCATTGACATCTATGGGGGCACTCCCCGGATAGGGCTCAGGATTGTTGGAGTATCTTTGCCCATTTAGAGTGCCAGCATTAGCTCCGTCAACAATGGGATACACATTGAATCCCGAGAGCTCATGGAGCAGACATCTGGCGAGAAAATCATACTTCTGGCCACTCTCCCATCCCCAATTCATCTCAGGAGCATAGGAGTAACCATTGTTCACGGAATTCGCCATAAGGATGCGCTGGAGGCCATAAAAATACGACTGCTCATCATCCATGGGATTGGAGGGAAGCCAATAATTTGGACCGATATACATTGCCCTTCTCATCTCATCATAATTAACAGGCGATTCATCATCTAATATGACAATATCGTGATAAAAGGGCAGGCTCACACCGCTATCTCTCAAAATCGATGAATATACCTTGAGGACTTCTGCTGTGTAAAATGACTTGAACTCAACCCAATCCTGGTAGGTTAACCATGCTTTTGCACCTGGAAGAGACCATTTTGGACATCTAGGAGGAGGATTTATATCCTTGAAACTCGCGATTTGTGGAATGTGTTTAGAATTATACTGAGCGATGTAGTGATATTTCTCTTTTAACCATTTTCTGTAAAGTGAAACAGTGGATGTGGAATATCCCCAGGAAAATGGGTTCGCAAGCTCAACCGTACTGTATGGAATCTCATTTTCTATCTGCACTGCTATTATTGGACCATTGGGGTGCTGACTGGGGACTATAACTGTTTTAGACAGCACATCGTACCAGCTTTTAACCTGCGAGATATAATCCGGATTTAAGTAGGCAGGTAAGGGCAGCCCGTCCTGTCTGAATCCAACTATATCTCCGCTTGAGGATCTCATGACTATATCAGGATATAAAGATGTGACCCAATCTGGAATTCCGCCATGGCGTACTTCTGCACATATAAATGGCCCTGGCTTGACTATGGCATACATTTCCCTCTTCCTTAATAGTGACAGGAAAAGGGTTAGATTATTCTGCGGCCTGCCTCTGCCATTAAAATCAAATTTCCCGGATAGAGGTTCATGGATATTCCAGGGAATGTAGAAAGTTACAATATTTATCCCAACTGCCTTCACCATATCTAATCTTTCAGGCCAGTCTTCTGGAGATAGTCTGTAGTAAGGAAACTCTGCCGTGACAAGGAAACGAGCTTCTCCCCGAACTTTGATTTTGTTCTGAAAGTCCAAAAAACCTCGCTCAACTCCAGAGAAAGCCTGGCATGATAATTCTACCGCCTTCAATGTGAATCTCCTTAATCTGGTTACCCATAAATACCCCTACATCTTCAAGCCAGTCAAAGTAATGCCTTTTAAAATACGCTTCTGGAAAATTAGAAAGACAATAAGTATCGGTATAGTGGCAATGGCTGCGCCTGCCATGGTCAAGTGCGGTTTGTGAGATTGGCCGCTGGTCAGCAATGCCAAAGCAAGAGGCAAGGTGTAGCGTGATGGGGTATTAATAATCACCAGAGGCCAGATTAGGTCATTCCAGTGCCAGATAAAGCTAGTTATAGTAACAACAGCCAGAACGGGCCGAGATAGGGGGAGAATTATTTGGATAAAAATACGTAAACGACTTGCACCGTCTATCATTGCCGCTTCTTCCAATTCACGAGGCAAAGTAAGAAAAAACTGACGAAGTAAAAACACATCGAAGACCGATACGGACATAGGTATGATGAGCCCCCACAGCGAATCATATAGTCCTAAAACTTTAGTTACATATACACGGGGTATGAGCAAGGCAATACCCGGAATCATCATCGAACTTAGAAGTAGAAGGAAAAGCTTATCTCGGCCAGGGAAGGGAATTCGTGCAAAAGCATAACCCCCAAGCGCATCAAGGAAAAGCTTCAGAGGAACAACAATCCCTGCCACAATGAGACTGTTAAAAAACGCAATGGCAAAGCCTTTCTTTATGAGCACATAGCGATAGTTCTCTAACGTCGCATAGATATCTCCCGTCTTCTTATTAATTGGGAAAAGCGTCGGGATAGGTGTGAAAACATCTGGGCCATTTTTTAACGATGTTGAAATCATCCACACAAAAGGTGAGACCATAAGGATTGCTATTATCAAGAGCGCCATATAAAGCACAAGAGACCTACAAAGCCAATATTTTGATAATCTAGCCATGGAAACCTCCTATTCGTAGCTTTGTGGCACAAAACGGAATTGTAAATAGGTAACAATAAGAATGATCACGAACAGTATAAATGACATTGCACATGCCACGCCCATTTCATAGTAACGAAAAGCATGATCGAAAAGAGAAAGGACATAGGTGAGACCTGCCTGCCCAGGACCACCTATAGTTCCACCTCCAGTTCTAAATAACACATATACAATGTCAAATACCTGAAACGCTGCAATTAGTCCTGTAACCAATAGAAAAAACGTGGTGGGTTTGAGCATGGGTAACATAATGTAACGAAACTTCTGCCATGCTCCCGCACCATCAATTTCTGCTGCCTCATAGAGACGTGAAGGAATGCTTGCTAGTCCTGCTAAAAAAACGATCATTGCAAATCCACACTGCCAGGCAGATATGATTGCCAAAGCCGGGATAATCATACGCGGCTCCCCTAGCCACCTTTGGGGCTGTAGCCCTACTGCCTTCAATCCTATATTAAGCAAGCCGTATAGCGGATCGTAAATCCACCGCCACATTGTTGCTACTGCCGCTCCAGCAGTAATTACTGGTAAATAGAAAGCAACTTTGAAAAAATCTTGTCCACGCTTTACGGCATTTATCAATAATGCGAGCACCAATGCTGTAACAAACGAAAGTGGCATTGCAATTCCTGTGTATTTCGCTGTAACTCCCAAAGAGTGCCAGAAGTAAGGATATTTGATACGGTCGAATAGTAAGTGCTTATAATTCCATAGTCCGACCCATATAGGACGAGTACGCATGTTCCACTCAGTGAAGCTGTAATATAGAGCTCCCAGGGCCGGATAGAGTAAGAATATGAGAAAGTAAAGAACTACTGGGGTAACAAACAAGATACCAATGAGACTCTCACCATATCGAAAGCTGCCAAAACTGCCCATAATAACTTTTAAGTAACGCTTGCAAAACCTCTTCAAAGTACCTCTGAACATCATGGATGTTCCTTTCTCAGAAAAAAATTGGGGAGGGAAGATATCTTCCCTCCCCATATACTAGCATATTAACCACGGTTCTTCCAGTTTACCAACCCAGAAGCTGATTTACCTTTTCAGCAGCATCATTGAGAGCCTCTGCAGGGGTTTTTTCACCTCCCAGTGCTTCAGAGAGAGCCGCGCCTAAAATCTCATCATTTATCTTGAGCCATCCTTTTACCCTCGGACGTGCCTGAGCGTATTTCATCTGCTCCATAAAGGCAGCTAGGGCTTCATCACCACCTATCCACTCGCCCTTGGCAACAGTTAGATTAATGGGAAAGTTACCCATGACATCTCGGCTTAAAACGAGATTAGACTCAGCTAGAGTTAGAAACTTAAGCCATGCCCATGCCAATCCTTTATTCTCAGAAGCAGCGTAAACCACACCATTATCACCGCCAATATTAGTCCCGAAGTCAGCCTCAGCTTTCCTAGGAATTAGCGCCACACCCCAGTTTAGTTCCGGCCAACTCTCGCGTAAGCCTTCTATCTCCCAGGGTCCCGAGATCATCATAGCCACATGTCCTGTTTGAAAGCTGTTTTCACTTTCGATGACCTCAAACGGGGAATAAGCCAAAAGATCTACCCATAACTGCAGTGCATCAATCACCGGCTGTTCAGTAAAGCTTACGACCTGGTTTTCCTCATCCAGCAGTTGACCGCCAGACGCTGCCACAAAAGAGTGCCACAGCCAAGCGCCCCAGCCGCCGCCATAGTGGCCCCAACTAAAACCGAAAGCAGCAATCTGTTTATCAGGGTCATAAACTTCCTTAGCTACCTGTATCAGTTCATCCCATGTTTCAGGAGGATCAGACACAAGATCCTTGTTGTAATATATGGCTGTACACGTCTGAGTGAGAGGTAATCCATATAATACCCCTCCAACCCTGTTGGTATTAAGGGCTCCCTGGTAGAATATGGATTCGTCAATCCGGCCCTCGGGAACAGGATCAAGCAGTCCATCCTCAGCAAACTCAGCCACTAGCGGTTGATCCAGGTATGATGCATCTGGTGCTTCTCCAACCGCAATGGCAATGTTCAACTTGGTATTGAAATCACCCTTCGGTATTGGTATGATGTTTACTGTGTTACCCGTAGAAAGAGCTTCAAAATCGGCTTTCAACTGCTCTAAGGCGGCTTCGCCGGCAGGGCCAGCAGGTTCATAAATCCAGAAATCAATTGATGCGCCAAATGCTGCTGTTGTCAGAATGGCCCCAAACACTAACGATACGGCCAATACAACAAAACGCTTAAAAGACATTTTTATCTCCTTCCTAATTTTTACGTATTGTAAAATCATAGAGTTGAATACCATTCACCTATAAGTCACTATTATTGTTTATACTTTCACCTCCTTTCCTACTTATTACGCCTTCCATGAAATTTGAAAAGGCTTATCAGTTCTTACTTTCAGAAGCCTACCTTTTTGGACTTCACCTCCACTTTGTCTAATCTTTACTAAATAAGCATTTCAGAGATTGAACTTTCATCTATAAATAAGGAATACCTGGGATCAATTTCGGCTGTTATTCTAGAGATCCCAATTATATTCTAACCCCCAAAGTTAACCTACAAATGGGCAATTTAAACCAAAAAGCTTCAGAGGCGACAGGCGTAGTCTCATATTCTAACAGCTCCCTTGTTTAGTGGTATACTCAATTGTTGCAGAGCAAGGGTTGCCGCACCAATAGCTACATCATTGTCTTTCAAAGATGCAGGTAGTACTCTGATTTTCTCAGGTGAAAGCATAAAGACTCTATCTTTGATAGTCTTTCTGGCTGCCTCAAGGAACAGCTCTCCAGCTTGCTCAGCTACCCACCCCCCTATGATTACAGCTTCCGGAGCAAAAATGTTAATGAGGTTAGCAATTCCAATCCCCAGGTAATGGCCTGCCTCCTGGACAATTTCACAAGCTAAAGAGTCACCTCTTTTGGCTTCCTCTATAACCATATCCGCCGTTATATTTCCTTTATTTTTATTTAATATATTGGCCAATGAAGAATTGGGATATTTACTTATGCGATTCAGGGCTCGCCTTACTAAACTGGGACCAGCGGCTAATGTCTCCAGACATCCTCTGTTCCCACATTTACATTTAGGACCCTCAGGTAGAACAGTAGTGTGTCCAATCTCTCCCGCTGCCTCTTCAAAGCCCCTGTATAGATTTCCATTAATTATTAATCCTGCCCCTATGCCAGTTCCCACAATAACACAGGCAAAGTTCTTTATCCCCTGGCCTGCTCCGAACCACTTTTCGCAAAGGGTCATCGCTCTAACACCGGTGTCAATAAATGTAGGTATACCTAGCTTTTTTTCCATAATCTGGACTATAGGAACACTTTTCCAGCCAAAGTTCGGGGAAAACTTTATTATTCCAGCTTGAGTGTCCAAGCTTCCCGGAACCCCAATGCCAATTCCGAGGATATCTTCCTTGCTAACTTTAGATTGCTTTATTCGGCCTCTAATTGATTCAAGGAGAAGACTTATTACCTTATCTACTTCTGTAGTCATTTTCATGGCAATTTTCTCGCGGGAGAGATAATTAATTTCTAAATCGGTCAAGACTGAAACCGAGTATGTTTCGCCTAACTCTACTCCCACTATATACTTGGCGCCAGCATTAAATTCCAAAAGGTAAGGCTTTCTTCCTCCGCTTGAGTCCCCAACACCTATTTCCTTAATTAATCCCTCTACTATTAGATCTTTTACTATTCTTGTAATTGAAGGTGCACTGAGGTTAGTTTTTCTGGAGATTTCTGCTCTGGAGATAGGCCCCTGCCTTCGGATGAGCTCTAAAAGAATGGACCTGTTGTGAACGCTAATATCCCCCGGTTTCATAGTAAGAGTTCTCATCTTTTTGATTCCTTCTCTGATATTATTCGAATTTGAAACTTACTTAAATCTGAGCAAGGTCTAGAATCAAACCTGATTCCGTAAGGAAAACCTATTCCTTCGGAATCAAACTTTCTTACAAACCTTGTATAAGTAAGTTTATTATATAACATTTTATCCACCTGTCAAGGGGGAAAATTTTTGTGTCATTGACAGGGGGAAAATTTGCCTAGGAAAGCTTCTTAGGAGGAGATTTATAGAGGGATTCTAAAACTGGGATAGGACAAGAAGAGTGGGCAAAATCCGAAAAATTGAGAGTTGGTGCTAAGTTTAGATTTTTAGGAGAAAAAAGAGCGTTTTGACATTCCTTCTTTTTTATCATAGAATACGAACAGGCTACTTGAACCTGTTGCCAAACCTCTATATCAACGGATGCAAATTAGTAAAAGTTAATCTAAGGGGGAAAAAAACTTCCTGGCTAAGGAGTTAAAATGAGGGTTTCTTACAACCAGCTTAAAGAAATAGTTGATTTTCCTTTTTCTGCGCACCAGTTAGCTGAACGGCTGACTAATCTGGGTTTAGAAGTAAGAGGGATAGAATATTTTGGAAAATTAGAAAAGGTAGTGGTGGGGAAAATTCTTTCTATCCAACCCCATCCTAAAGCTGATAGAATAAAGATAGTTAAGGTGGATATTGGGAAAAGAAGTATTTCCGTGGTTTGTGGAGCGCCCAACATAAAAGAAGGAATTCTTGTTCCTGTGGCCTTAGAGGGAGCCAGGCTCCGGGGAGGAATAAAAGTAAGAAGGGTGAAGGTGCGAGAAATAGATTCTCCGGGAATGCTTTGTTCAGAGGATGAGCTTGGATTAGGCAAGGATCAGTCAGGAATTATGCCTCTTCCCTCTCCTCTATCTTTGGGGATGAGTCTTTCCAAGGCTCTGAAGCTGGAAGATATTATATTGGATTTAGAGATAACCCCTAACCGTGGAGACTGCTTATCGGTAATAGGAATAGCACGTGAAATAGCTGCTCTGAGGGGTAAAGATCTACATCTACCTTCCTGGAGAGTAGAGGAAAAAGAAAGAGGAACCAGTGATCAAATTCAGATAGAGATAAAGGATTCTCACCTTTGTCCCTATTATAGCGCTCGTTTAATAAGAGGTGTAAAAGTAGGGCCTTCTCCTCTTTGGCTATGGCATAAGATTTTAATCTCGGGGGGTAAACCTATTAACAATATAGTAGATATTACCAATTATGTATTATGGGAGATGGGTCAACCTCTTCATGCTTTTGATTATCGACTTTTGAAGGGGGGAATAATAGTTCGCCGGGCAAAAAGAGGTGAGTCCTTGATTACTCTGGATGGGGTTAAGCGAGAACTTGACGAGGATATGCTCCTCATTGCTGATTCAGCTCGGCCCATCGCCCTGGCCGGAGTTATGGGAGGGGAAGATACTCAGGTAAGGGAACATACTGAGGATATTCTTTTAGAGTCAGCTTACTTTGATCCCTTATCCATCCAGCGTACTTCAAGAAGAATGGGCCTCAGCACAGAAGCATCTTATAGATTTGAAAGAAAAGTAGACCCCTTAAGTGTAAGAAAAGCCTTAGATAGAGCTTCTCTTCTCATTCAAGCCACAGCAGGAGGAGAGCTAGAGAGAGAAGTAGAAGCAGGAAAGCTGCCAGAAGAAAAAAAATGGACTACTCTTCGCCCCTCACGAGTCTCTCGCATTCTTGGAAGTAGGATTACTTCTTCTCGAATAAGGACGATTCTTGAAAGACTCTGGTTCCAAATTGAAGAAAGAGAAAAAGACTGGAAGATAAATATTCCCTCCTTCAGACCCGATATTAGTCGGGAAATAGACCTCATCGAGGAAATAGTAAGATTTTATGGATATGACAAGCTAAAGATAAGTCTTCCTTCTTTAGGAGATGATGAGACCAGCGAGGATTCCGAGGAACGGACTAAAGGAATAGTAAGAGAAATTTTGAAAGGATTAGGGTTTTATGAGGTGATAGCAAGCCCTCTTAGTGGGAAAAATGTCTTCAAGAGGGCAAATCTATCCCCTAAAGAGGGGGTGAGGGTGAAAAATCCTCTCTCCAGTGAGCAAGCCCTCTTAATGACCCATCTTTTCCCCCATTTATTGAAAGTCACCTCTTATAACCTGACTCAAAGTATCCAACAACTGCGAATCTTTGAGCTGGCTGATGTTTTTCAAATCTCACCTTCCTTGAAAGAGACCCCGCTGATAGCAGGATTGATTCTGGAAAAAAATTTTGACTTTTTCTCTCTAAAAGGAATAGTGGAGAACCTACTGGAAGGATTGGGCATAGAGG
>JAUWRC010000126.1 GCA_030610745.1 Clostridia bacterium | reverse complement strand
CTTAACTTTTTCTGCTAGCTGACGAGCTTCTCTCTCATTTTTTATTCTTTTAAATACAGCCCCGGGAGTTCCTCCGTCAGAGAATCCTAAAGCTCTTACTGCGGTGGATGGTCCTGCTTTCTCTAGGCTCTCTCCTTTCCAATTAATAAGAGCCCTTATCTTTCCATAAACTGATCCTCCCACTAAAATATCACCTATTCGCAATGTTCCCTCCTGGATAAGTAGTGTAACACAGGGACCTTTTTGTCTATCCAACTCACCCTCTATTACTACTCCTTGGAAATCTCTATCTGGATATGCCTCTAGCTCCAGCATTTCCGCTTCTAAAAAAATCGTCTCTAGAAGTTCATCTAATCCCTGTTTAGTCAAAGCAGAAACTTCCACAAATATAGTCTCGCCTCCCCACTCTTCAGGTACTAAATTATATTTCTTCAACTGTTTTTTAACTCGCTCTGGTTTTGCTTCCTCTTTATCTATCTTATTTATAGCTACCACAACGGGCACCTTGGCTGCTCTGGCATGATCTATTGCTTCCACTGTTTGAGGCATAACTCCATCATCACCTGCTATGACCAAAACAACTATATCGGTAACCTGAGTTCCATGAGCACGCATAGCTGTAAAAGCCTCATGGCCAGGGGTATCAATAAATACTATTTTCTTTCCCTGAAATTCTATTTCCGAGGCTCCGATCTTTTGGGTGATTCCTCCTACTTCTCCTTTAGCTATGGCTGTTTTGCGTATAGTGTCTAGAAGTGAAGTTTTTCCATGATCTACATGGCCTAATAAGGTCACTACAGGAGCCCGCATCAGCCCTCTCTTTTTAAGAGAAGGCTTCTTTTGTACCTTCCCCTTTACCTGTCTCACTTCTTCTGAAGATAAACCGCTTAGAGAAGTTTTACCCTTTATCTTTAAATTAGAAAGAATCTTTAAGAGTCTCTCGGTAGATAAATTCAATTTTTTAGCTAACTGATAAACCCGCATCAATTTTTCCTTTCAGTTTTCTCCTCTATTTTCATAACTTTGCTCAAAATCTTTTCCGCTGTCTTGGGCCCAATCCCTCGAACTTTAGATAAGGCCTCAATGCCACCTCTTACAATGTCTCTATGGGTTAGAAAACCGGCTTCTTTAAGAGAAGCTAAAGTCTTTTCCCCTATTCCAGTAAGATGCTTTAAAAAAATTGCTTCTTCTGCTATCTGCTCAAAAGATCTTACATCAATCTGCCACCCTGTTAACTTTACCGCCAACTTTACATTCTCTCCATGACTTCCAATGGCTAAAGAAAGTTGATCATCAGCAACGATAGCCTTTGCTACCTTATTAGCCTCGTCGAGTTTAACCTGCATTACTTCGGCTGGCTTCAAAGAATTCTTTATAAAAGTAGCTGTATCTTCACTGTACCTTATTATATCAATCCTCTCCCTTTCCAATTCTAAAAGGATAGCTTTAATACGAGAACCTCGAAGACCCACACAAGCTCCTACGGGGTCTACTTTCTCCTGCTCCGATTCTACCACTACCTTGGCTCTTCTTCCCGGATCCCGCTTTATTTGTCTGATTTTAACAATTCCCTCTCCTACTTCTGGCACTTCTAACTCAAAAAGCCTTCTTAAGAAATTAGGGTGGCTTTGTGAAAGGATAATACGCGGACCCTTGGGCTCTCGCGTAACCCGCAGAATATAGGCCCTTATTCGTCCTCCTTGCCTATATTTTCTATTAACCAACTGCTCTCTTTTAGGAAGAATTCCCTCTGTTTTACCCAAATCAATAAGAACAAAGCGATCAGCCTGATAGCGCACCGTCCCACTAATCATTTCTCCTTCTCTCTTCTTAAATTCCTCATAAAGAAGGTCCTTTTCCATCTCCACAATCTGCTGTATCATCACATACTTACCAGTACTAGCAGCAATCCTACTGAACTGAAAAGGATTCACTTCTACCTGGACCTCATCCCCTAACTTCACCTTCTCATTATTTTTTCTGGCCTCTTCTAAAGATATCTCTATCCCGGGACTGTCTACTTTTTTAACTACTTTCTTTTTTATCAGTACTTGAAATTTCCCTTTTTCTTCATCCAGAATCATTTGCAAGTCCTGCGGCGACTGACCATATTTCTTCTTATAAGCAGAAAGCAGGGCCTCCTTAACGCTTTCTAATAATACCTCAGGAGAAAGGCCCCTCTCTCTTGCAACACGCTCTAAAAGAAAGAAAAAATCGCTATTTTGCATTTTGCACCAGTTCTTTCATCTTTTGAAAAACGACATCTTTTTTAACTTTCACCGTGGTTTTTTCTCGACGAGTTTTAATTTCTATTTTGCTCTCCTTCAAAAAAGTGTTGCCAATAATTATCTTAAAGGGAATGCCTATGATATCTGCATCATTAAATTTTACTCCCGGGCTCAGGTCTCGATCATCCCATAATATATCTAATCCCCCGCGTCTAAGACGAAGATAAATCTCCTGCGCTACTTTAAAGGTCTCGGGAGATGTTGCTATTATTGCGGCCTGGAAGGGAGCTATTTCCTTCGGCCAGATGATGCCTTCCTCATCATGGTTTTGCTCAATAATTGCTGCCAGGAGTCTACTCACTCCGATTCCATAACTACCCATAACAAAGTATCTCTCTTTTCCCATGCGGTCCAGAAAAGTAGCTTTGAGGCTGCGAGAATACTTTTCTCCTAGCCAAAAAAGATGCCCTATTTCAATTCCCCGCTTTATCCTTATTTTACTTTTGCAGAGGGGGCACCTATCTCCTGAAGTCGGAAACCCTGTATCTGCTTTCTCCAACTTAGCTACATATTCGCATTCTTCGCACTCCACTATCCTATCTTCCCCCAAAGGAGCCAGAGCTATAAATTCATCTGAGCGCTCTCCTCCTATAGGTCCTGTATCAGCCTCTACTAATCTATAATTTAGGAGGCAGCGAGAAAAAATTCTTTCATAAGCCTGCTTCATTTTTTCGTAGATTGTCATCTGCTCTTTTTCACTCTGGCAGAAGCTATAGGCATCCTTCATCAAAAACTCCTTTGTCCGAATAACTCCAGCCCGCGGCCTTGGCTCATCTCTAAATTTTGTTTGAATTTGGTAAACTGTAAGAGGAAGCCTTTTATAAGAGTTTATCTGGTGCTTCATTAGCTGAGTAATGAGCTCTTCATGAGTAGGGCCCAGGACGAAATCTGCCTCCTTTCTATCCTTAAAACGAACAAGCTCTTCTCCATAATTTCCCCATCTTCCGCTCTTTTTCCAAAGCTCGGCTGGCTGAACAAAAGGAAGAAGCAGTTGATGTGCTCCAACCTGGTTCATTTCCTCCTCTATAATAGAGGTAACCTTAGCCAAAACCCTATATCCTAAAGGAAGATAGGAATAGATGCCTGCAGCAAACCTCATTATTAGACCTGCCCTGAGCATTAACTTGTGGCTTATACATTTAGCCTCTTTGGGGACCTCTTTAGAAGTAGTAATTAGATATTGAGAAAGTCTCATTGCTTTAGTCCTTAAAAAACACGAGCCCGAAAGAAAGGGGCTCGTGAGTAAAAGATACCACTAATTTATTTTTGTTCTCGGTTACCTCCTACAATTCCAAGAGTTTTCTCAGGAGCTCTCTCTTGTTTTTTAGTATAGCTTATCAGCGTAAAAAGTCAAGCGCAGCGAAAAATCTTCTTTGCCGAATATATTAACTTCTCCATACACTCCATCGTAGTCGCATTTTATATTTACTTTTCCCATCCCCTATACCTTGAACCCATATAAGGGAATAAGTTTCGCTGCTATCTCCCCCAAACCTAGCTCTAGCATTTTTAAAGCCACTTCTCTTCCCCTGTATACAAAAGGAATATCACGGATATCGAAAATAATCTGTTTGCCTCGGTCATTAGCTGCATCTGCCCTAAAGTATCTTTTATTTCCTATTTCATAAACCTTCTCTATATCTAAAAGCTGAGGAAAAGTATATCCTCCTCCGTGAGGCATAAGATTAGCATGTCTTAATCTTTGATATACTCCCAGTTTTCTTGCTCTTTTTCCAAACCCTAAATTCT
>JAUWRC010000130.1 GCA_030610745.1 Clostridia bacterium | reverse complement strand
TAAAGACGTTGAGGATGCAATTGACAGAATACGGAAAAAAGCTTACAAAGAAGAAAAATAAAGTCGTCAGGATAAAGCCTCTGGAAGTGGTACCCTGTGTTGAGGGAGAGTGTTAAATGCTAGAGCGGCAAAGATATATTTTTTCCAAGGTGGCAATTATTCTTGATTTGGCTGTTACGGCGGTTTCTTTTGTTGCTGTCTACTATATCAGGGCTGGAATTTCCACTCTTCCTGGACTCCATCCTTTTAGTCATTATGCCTGGATGCTGGTGATTATTCTTTTTTTATGGGGTTTTCTCTTTTTTTCTTTTGGAGTCTATGATTTTTTGAAAACCAGGTCATTGGGAAGTGTTTCTTTTGCAATTTTGAAAGGCATCGTTGTAGGACTCAGTGGGATTATTGTTATTTTATTTTTGCTGCACGAGCAGACAATTAGTCGAACTTTTCTTTTGGGCTTTGGTGGTTTGAACTTTATTCTTCTTACTCTGGAGAAGACATTTTTAACCTATTTTTTGAAAGTTGCAGTGAGGGATAAAGAATACCCCTGGACTCAAGTTTTGGTGGTGGGAGGCGGAAGGGGAGCTGAAAAGTTAGCTGGGATGATTGAGGAGAATAAACATTGGGGGTTGAAGATTATGGGTTATCTGGATTTCGACTCTTCCAATGTAGGCAAAAAGAAAGGGGAGGCAAAGGTTTTAGGAGTAGCTTCAGAACTCTCAAAATTTTTGCACAATTATGTAATTGACCATGTTGTATTTACCTTACCTCTTGCTTTCTGGGAGCATCTTCCAGAGCTTCTGGGTATTTGCGAGGAGGTGGGCGTTTCCTCCCATGTGGTACCTGAATTTAACCATCTTAGTATTGCTAAGATGAAGCCGGAGGAGTTTTTTGGTATACCCATGCTAAGTTTTTCTACTACTCCAGAGGGGGGGGGGGGGCTTTTTTTAAAAGAGGTATTTGATAGAGTTTCTGCTTATCTTCTTCTATCTATTCTCTCTCCTGTTTTTCTTGCTGTAGCTCTTGGGGTAAAGATTTCCTCGCCTGGCCCTATTTTTTTTAAACAGGAACGCTCTGGCTTAAATGGGAGAAAGTTCACCTTTTATAAGTTTCGCTCTATGATGGAGAACGCAGAGAAAACACAGGAAGAGCTCAAGTATTTGGATGAAACTAGCGGCCCTATCTTCAAAATTCAGGATGATCCTCGTTTGACTAAATTTGGCAAATTTCTTCGCAGAACCACTCTTGATGAACTTCCTCAACTGATCAATGTTCTTACAGGAGAGATGAGTCTAGTGGGTCCTCGCCCGCCTATACCTTCAGAAGTGGAAAAATACAGCTCCTGGCAAAGAAGAAGACTCTCTATGAAGCCAGGGATGACCTGCATCTGGCAGATAAGTGGCAGAAGCAAGATTCCTTTTGATAAGTGGATGGAGATGGACTTAGAGTATATTGATAACTGGTCTCTCTGGTTCGATTTTAAGATTCTTATAAGGACAATTCCCGCCATATTGAGTAGAAAAGGAGCATGGTAGTTAGATATACCTCGCGCAGCGAGGTATATCTCGTACATCGTACTTCGTACATCGTACATCGTGTCCCCTTCACCCTCCAATGTGCGATAAATCGCACCGCTACATTAATAGCTGATGGCTCAACAAAAACTTCCAGGCAGGGACGATATCTACTTCTTCTCTGGTTGTGGATTGATAGAAGAATCTAGCTTTGAGAAGGGAAACAAAAAGATTTTGCACTAATCTGCCTTTAAACTCTTTTGACGATTCACCAGTTAAGGCAAGAGCAAAACAAGGAAGAAAGTGTCAAGAAAAATGAAAGGTAAGCCTACAGCGAGATTCCAAAAACTGGGGGAGGGCAAGGGCAAGGTAACGTTGCTTTTGTAGATAAATTATGATATACTAAAATTGATAGATTGTTAACCTAAGAAACTATGAATATTGTATATTCCAAAAATAAAGTACCTATCCGCTTAACGGAAGAGCGGTGGGTTCATATTACTGAGGAACATAATGAAATAGCAGGATATTACTTTGAGGTTTTAGAGGTTATTTCTGATCCAGAAGCTATTTACAAAGGAAAAGAAGGTGAATGTATAGCAGTAAGACCCGTCGAAGAAGGAAAATACTTGATTATTATTTATCGAGAAATTAGCAAAGAAGACGGATTTATCATTACTGCATTTATGACGAAGCGAATAAAATATTTAGAAAGGAAACAAAAGTTATGGCCGTAAAGGAAGTAGAGCAGGTGCTCCGGGTCGTTCCCGAATTCTTAAGTATTCCTTTTAATCGAATATGGTCCAGTTACGATAGGGAGGCGGATGTGCTTTATATTAATTTTAAAAAACCCAGTCATGCTGATAATAGTGAACTTACCGATGATGATATTATTGTGCGCTATGAAGAAAGCAAGGTGATAGGTGTAACTGTTCTTCACGCAAGTAAACGTCTTAGAAAAAAGTTAGATTAGGAGGGTAAAAAGATTAGAAGGGGTCGAGGGGTATATGAAGGTTGATATGCCGGATGAGAAAAATAACCTGTATCTTTTTGAGGCAATAGAGTTAAGAGCAGAGTACGATGCCCGTATAAAAACTTTAGGTTCTCTTCTTCCAGAAAATCGAGAAAGCGAAGGATTCTTATCTCGGAAAAGTAGTGAATATGATGTAGAAAAATCTGTAGATGATTTTGATGTAGAGAAGACTCGCAGCGAAATTAAAACCTTAAGAACTAAACAAAGGAAAATTAACAACGAGATTCAAAAAACTAACTTTAACCGGACTATAAAAGTTGGAGAAGATATCCTCACTCTTGCTGAAGCTCTGGAGTTCAGAAAACAAATCAATGAAGATATAAAAGAGTTAGCCAATCAGTTTAAAGAATCTGCCTACGCTAAGGTTATATATAAGAATAAGAATTCTTTACGGAATATATAAGGACGATTCCTGCCATATTGAGTAGAAAAGGAGCATGGTAATATAGTAAGTTGACAAATTCTTCAAGAAAATGTAAACTGTAATCAAATGAATATCATTTTTCCTGAAAAATTATTACCAAGAGAAATCCTTCCCAAAATAATCCCCTTTTTAGAAGCAGAGAATATCGTTCTCTTGACCGGGGCAAGGCAAACTGGCAAAACCTCACTTCTTTATCTATTAATCAGACATTTATGGAATAAAGGTATTCTTCCTTCTCAGATTGTTTATTTTGATTTAGAAAATATTTATGATTTTAGTCTATTGCAAAATTTAAAAGATTTCAATGACTTCTGGCAAATTTTAAAAGATAGAGGTATTGATGAGCGAAAAAGAGTATATGTTTTTATTGATGAGGTGCAGCATCTTAACTATCCATCCTCCTTCTTGAAGTATCTATACGATCACTATAAACCAAGACTTAAGTTTATTGTCACTGGTTCCTCTTCTTTGGAGATTAAGAAAAAATTTACCGATGGATTGACGGGACGGATTTATCGCTTCACAGTTAAGCCCCTCAATTTTCGGGAATTCCTTGAATTTAAAAATGAAAAAGAGCTAGCCAGGATTCTCTCAGCCTTTAATCTTTCCTTCTGGATTTCTGCGGAGCATCCCGAAAAAGATTTCAAAAAGGTCAGTTCAACCTATGGGACTAGACTCAACGAGCTTCTAAAGGAATACTTAATCTTCGGCGGGTATCCGGCTGTTTCGTTAAAAGAAAACCCGCTCCTAAAACAGAGAGACCTTCAGGAAATATACTCTTTATATATCAGGCGAGACATTAAAGATATCGGAGAAATTGGTGA
>JAUWRC010000144.1 GCA_030610745.1 Clostridia bacterium | reverse complement strand
TTAACTTTCTTAATTCGTTTTCTGAGTAAAGAATTAATTGTGACACAGTCTGATTGCGAGGAACGGGATTCCTCGCTTCGCTCGGAACAGACTCCGCAATCTCAATGAGATTGCCACGCTCGGCTACGCCTTGCTCGCAATGACACGAGCTAACATCTTTCACCTAATCCTTACAACTTATAGCTTACAGCTTTCATCGTGCCATAAATGGCATCGCTACAGGTAGCGGTCGGATTTATCCGACTCTACCAGCTCACCAATATCCAGTTCCATCCCCAGGGATGTTTGATAAGAGAGATAGGAATCCAAAAGATTGCAAAGAGCTGATTGGTAGCTATTTTTTAACTCCATCTCCTGCAGTTGAAACTCCTCAAACTCACTACTGCTGAGAATGCCCAGGGCAAATCGTTCTTCAGCTAATTGATACTTTAATTCCATCTCTTCTTCTCTTAACTCCCATAGATTAAGTTGAGACAAAGACTCCTTTAAAGCATCTCTTTTGGACGAGAGCTCAAATTGGATGTTTTCTTTTATATCCTCAAAGTTTCTCTCAGCTTTTTCCAGGTCTATCCGGGCTATTTCCACCAGCAATTTAGCCCGACCCCCATCAAAAAGATTATAGCTCACTCCTATATTTGCCTGCCATTGGGCAGGTTGTGGTAATTTTTCTGAAGTATAACCTATACTCAGTGACCAGTTGGCAGAAGTATCCTTTTCTTTTTTGCGCAACTGGAGGCGCTTCTCATCAATTGTCCACTGTGCCTCTCTAAGCTCACTCTGGCTTAAAAGAGCCTCCTCAGCAATTTCTTTTGCCAGTAGTTCTTTTACTTTTTCCCTTAGCTTTTCCTCTTGAATAGGGGGAAAAACAAAAGCACTATCTTTTTCTGTGCCAATGGAATGACAAAATTGCTCTTTAACCAAAGCTAGTTGATCTTCCAATTTACTCAATTGTTTATTCTTTTCTGCCAGCTCGATTTTCGCCCTGAGTATATCTAACTCTCCAACCAAACCAGAATCCTTTTCTCTGATAGTTTCCTCTAATTCCTTCTGGCTGAGGGCTGTTTTTCTTTTCACCAAATTTAAAGAATCACTTATTCCCAAAATTTCATAAAAACTTTTGACTGTAGTTAAAATAATCTCTTTTTGGAGCTGCTCCAAATTAAGGTGGGCTTTTTCCAAGTTCTTACGGGCATTATAAAGTTCTATTGCCGAAGGACTTAAACCGCTGTCCTGGAAAAGGCTCTGATACAGCTCCAGACTGTAGGAACCATCATAGCTTCCACTTTCGTAGTCGTGTGTTCCCTGATAGTTAAGGCTAATATCTGTCCCCCCAGGAAACTTAATTGCTCCCCCTATGTTAAGTTGAGCCGAGCTTGCCAAATTTCCTCCTTCATCATAATATCCACCCCAGGGATTAAGATTAAGATTTATCTGGGGACTGCCAAAAAGTTTTTCCGCTCGCTCCAGGTTTAGCTCGGCTATCTGTAGAGAAGCCTGGGAATCTAAGACTTGTTTATTATTTGCCAGAGCTATCCCGATGACATCTTCTAAAGTAATAGAATTAGAAAACCCGGCCTCAGCAATAAGAAGAGGAATGAAGAAAACAAGTACAAAGGGAACAAAAAGCAGAAAGGATGGTTTCTTTTTTCTAATTTTCATTTTTCTCACCTAACTCCAGTTTTTCTCCCAGGCTAACCTGTAAATTCAGATAGGCAACATACCAGCTTTCTTTATTTTTTTGCACCTCTAAAATAGTTTCCTGGTAGCTAATTTCCTTAGAGGATAATTCATCCGGGGCTATCAGCCCTGCCTGAAATTGTTTGGTGGCATTCTCCAGATTTTTCTTTGCTTGAACCAATTGAAGCTCCAAAAGTTGAAACCTAGCATCTAGAGATTCTAATTGCTGATATTTTTGTCGCATCTCGCTTTTTACTGAGTCCTGCAGTAACTTAAGACTTATTTGAAGCAGTTCCAGATCATTGGTGGCTTTATCTATATCCAGAGAAGGAGAGCCTGTGAGCTTTAGTTGCTCCAGGTGGTCGGTGGCGATATCCACCTTCTTCATGGCAAATTGAATTTCCTTTCTTTGTTGTAAGGCCGTGGCTATATAGATATTCAGAGAGTCCTCTATCATACTCTTCTCAAATTCAGAGGTAAGGATAAATTGTGAGGCGTTTTCTATGCCCGTTGCCAAAAAGAAATTTTCTATGGCTGTTTCTAACTGCTGCTCAGTGTTTTGCAGTTGCTGCCGGGTATTCCCAAGACTAATCTGGGCCGCCAGCCCCTCTAGCTCTCCTGCTGTTCCAGCTTTAATTTCCTCTTTGACTCTGTCTAAATTATTTTGAGCTAACTCTACCTTTTTTTCCTTCAAGGGAAGTGTAGAAATTAAATGCTTAAGATCGTTATACAAGGAAATAATCTCTACCCCTGTCCCATTTTTACTCTCTTCAAAAGTATTTTGTGCCTGCTGCCAATTAAGCTCGGCCTGTTTTGTATCAATTTTTGATTGACTCTGAAGGATATTCGCCCTTGCTTTTCCATAAGCGATTCTAGCATTATCCAGAGTAAGGGAAGCCTTTTGGAAATCAAGATTATTTTGCCATGCTCCCTCAAGAGCTTCAGCAATCGTTAAAACTTCCTTTTTTTCTGAGTCTGGCATGGCTTCTTCTTGTTCGGCATAAACCAGTGCAGGCGTAAAGATTAAAAAAAATACTCCCATCGTTACTATAGTTACACTCCTTAGAAATTTTGAGTTCATTTTTCTTACCTCCTCTTTTTTTAGTTTCATTCTACCGACTTCGCTATTTTAGTCAATTCTTCTTTGGACACATCAGCTATTAAAACAAAGGTTCTTCCTTTCTCGCTCCAGACCAAATTCCAGGCTCCCATACTTTCCTGCAGCCGTCCCTGCTTCCCCTTAAAATATGTTTTATAATAATTCTTCATTCTCACATTTATCTTGG
>JAUWRC010000105.1 GCA_030610745.1 Clostridia bacterium | reverse complement strand
TCTATCGCATCCATCACTAATGAGCGAAAAGAAGCCTCGGATCCCTCAAAGAACGTAAATGCCTTTGTAGCAACTGCATAATCACGGAGGTGAGGTTTAGATTCTCTCTGTTCCATAATCAGTTTTGTTGTAAATTGACCCTGAAAGTTCTCCCAACACCATTGTTCGGTTTTTTCTCGTACATCTTTGAGGCATTTCAGGCCATATTCTTCTGCTCGCTGGGCAATAGACTCTTCTACGGCGATGCCTTTAAGTATCCCAGCCAGTGAGGTGGCAACATTAATAGAATCATTACCTTCTTTGTAGAGGATATATCCATCTATGGATGATAAGAAATGCTCGATGAACCACCAGGGATATTCATGTCGCTCAGAGGTTATTTCTTCTTTTTCCATTTCTGTAAGCCAGAGGTGATATGAACCCGCCTCATCAACATAGATTTGAGGTTTCTCTTGTGCCAGAATGCCCTGGAGCGTCTGAATCATCACCAGCTCTTGGGTGTTCATACTTTCAAGGTTGATGACAAAGAGATGCCTGGGAGCGTTGATGTGAGGGAAATAAGTAAACCCCCCCAGTTCCCCGGCTGCACCAACTCCAACCAAAAGCAGTACACTCAATAAAATACTAGCTACCATTCCCATAACTTTTCTAGTTTTCATTAGTTGCTTCTCCTTTCCTTATGAGAAAATAACGCTGTTCTGCAGCAAAGTGTTCTATGGAAAATGACCATAATTATCTGTGAAAGTCGGTTTCTTATTCGAAGGTTTTGGTTTTTCTTACAGCTTACAGTTTAAGACTTACAGCTTTTTCACGAGCGACAAGACATAACTCTTACGAGAATTCAGTATCAAGAATTACTCATCACTCATCAATTAACCACTCACGTTTAATAAGCGGGCCAGATCAGTGTTCTACATTCTCAGTGATGAGTTTGACAAATACTTCTGGGCTAACAACCCTAACATCAGGAGCGTTGAGTATGAATGGCTACTTTCACATGGGGGCTCAATCCAGATTCCGGTGGCTGAAGTTTTGGCAAGGATACCTTGCAGAGTAGCAATCATTACTCGTTCCTGAAAAGTCATACCCGATTCAGCAATGGCATATAGATAAGTGGGAGTAGTTCCTTTAGGGTAGTAGGAACCACTTTCATACGCTGATGCGCAAAAGATAATCCCTGCAAAAACCATCCCCGCAACAAATAAGAAAATTACAAACCAACTTTTTTTCATTTTCTTTTCCTCCTGAATATAGTTTATGCAAACGTTAGGCTAAATAAGGAAAAAAATTAACCTCTTCTCACTATTTTTCTCATCATAGAGAATCCTCTAAAGATGTCAAGACCACGGGAGACGATGACCGACAAATTTATAAAGTGGACATTTTTGTCCACTTTTTGAGCTCTTTAGAAGCTAGAAACCAGGCCAGCAGCTAAAATTCGGCCAATAAGAATAGCTAAATAGAGAATGAACATTTTTGTCCACTCTCCCTTTAGCTCTCCAGAAGCTAAAACTCAAACATTTCCCACACAGTTTTCTTCCTGAAAATGTACAAAATTGTCCACAAATCAGAAAAAAGGATCAAGGATGTACATCCCTGAAAATCTCTAAATCCTTACCAGTAAAGCAATTAAGTACCATTTAAATTTAATATGTACAAAATTGGCAGAAAAATTGCACTATTTAATTATGCAGTCTAACGTTTGCTTGACATAAAAAACAAACAAATTTGAACAAAAAGCTCGAAAACGATTTTTTCTACTAAATCTGAGGGGGTGGAAGGGAGGTGGCTAGCATGTGATGAGGAGAAAAAATTACCTGGTAGTATAAAAAATAGGTACTGTCAACCAACTTTTGCACGAAATTAATTGTATAGCTTTTTCTGTAAAGGAAGAACACTACCTTTATGATTATCCTGTTTTCCCTGAACGAATCTTCGAGCCAGTTCATGACCGGCTGGAAAGAGGAGTATCATCTTGTTTTGCTCTTTCTCAAACTTAGCAGGGATATCAGTTAGCTTTCTAACTATGGTCTGAATTCCTAGATCCTCTATTCCTGTTCCTGATAAGACCCTTTCTCTAAAAAGAGAAATTAGATTATGGGTAGCTCCTGCTATCAAAAGATAAACCCAGATGCCCCAAAAGTTCTTAGTTCTTAGGTTATCGATATGTAGGCCATATTTGTCATCCTTAATTATGGCCTCAATGTCTATCCTTTTTCTACGAGAAAGGGCAACCTCTACTTCATCCATTTCTTCTGGAGAAAAGCTGGTGTAGATATGTCTGCAATCAAGTTTTCCTTTAGCATTAATTGCTTTAGTTATGACTGTTCTTACTGGATAAGGACAACCTCTTATGATAACGTATTTTGCATCAAAGGCCCATGTTGTGACATCCACTCTTTTCCAATCATCATAACAGGGGTCAAGTTCCCTGAGAATTTTTTTAGCAGTTCGAGGGTCTTTGCCCTTAATGATAAAGGATAGATTCTGTTCTAAAAGGATGGCTATATCAACCCCTATTCCATAAATGGCATCAGCTCTAATGATTCCTATTCTCTCTAAGGAACCAAGAACCTCGGCTGCCTCATAAATTGTATCCCATAATCTTAAGTTTAAGGGTATATTGCCTGGGTCTAAAAAAAGGGATAAAATCTGGCTGTGCTCGGTGTTAGTTGTTCCTAATGATAGATGATAGCCTTTTTTACCTCTTTTCTTGGGGAAATATCCCTTTTTAGCAAATTGATACTTATCTCCATAGACAACAAGGCCAGTAGCATCAATATTTAGGTCTACCTTTTGCTCATTTTTGAAAAGGATAACCTTATTCAAAATAGCCTCAAAGGCAAAGGACAGTTGGATAACATCATAAGGGCCCATTCTATTTTAAAAGCTATTAATCCCTGATTGATCGGGAAATCTATCCATTCCAAATAAAGAAGCTGCCGAAGTATAGGGAGTAAGCTTGTGGTTGATGTCTTTAATGTGGGAACATCCTGTTGCGATTGAGGAGAAGAGAGTAACAATCTTATCCATTATGGTGTATTTTACCTCTTTCATGGGAAGATAGAAATGCCTCAAAAAGGGATCGAAAAAGCCAAGACTTTTAGCAAAACTGGCCAGGATGGCTAAAAAACCAGAAGGGAGAATCTCACTGAACTCATCCAGGCCTATATTGATTTGGATATTATCTTGGGAATTAACTGATTCAAAAAAGAGAGTTTTTTTCTCGGGTAAAGCTTCTTTGGGACAGGCTTCGGGCAAATAGCTCTTTTCCTTTTCTATATGAAGATCGAGCCTCTTGGCTAAGATAACCCTGAAAAGAGGGCTGCTTTTAGAGGAAGAGCCTAAATTAGATGAGAGTTCTACCTTTTCTAAGCTAATTATCTCTTCTTTAAAAGAGAAGGTATCTTTTAGCGGCTCACTTGTTAAAATAGCCTCTTTAAGGTGAATCTCAATTCTTTCTACTTCTTCATTTTGATTTTTTTTTTACCAGATAGAGCTTTACTCCACAATGAGAGCAGCGAAAGCGCTGAACGGTTCCTTTTTCTTTCACTTTCAAAGAGCGAGACGTTCTTTCTCCGGTAACCTGATAGGTTCCATTCTTCCAGATCCGGCTAGCTCCACATTCGGGACACTTACTTGGCCTTTCTTCCAAAAGAGAGGGAGCTTTAGTTGAAACAGTTATCTGCGATATTTGTGATAAAGCTTCATATTCTTTCCGTAATTTCTTCAGCTCCTCTTCGAGAATCTCAACTTGGGGACGAGGTCGTGGACCCGGTGTTTTGGGAGAGAGAATCTGAGATAAAGCTTTTAAGACCTTATTTTTCCAGAGATGAATGGAATCTTCATTTACTCCGTATTTACGAGCTAGAAAGCAAATTCTTGCTCCTTTTAGGTGCTCTAGAATGAGATCTATCTTTCTTTCGGTATCGATTGATTGATAAGACATTGTCTTCTTCTCCTTTCACCCTTATTCTAACATAATAGAAAGGAAAAGTCAATAGAAAGTACCGAAAGGTTTATACACTCTTATCACTGAGAATCTCTCAAAAAGCAGCTATTTTTGACTATCAAAAGATTTTCGTGCAAAAGTTGGTTGTCAAAAGCTAGTTTCATGAAAAATAAGGAGAAAAAAATGAAAATTAAGAAAAAAGGGTTAATCATAGCTTTAGCTCTAGTAATGTGTCTGGCCTGGGGGGTCCAGATGGCCAGTGCAGTTCCTCAAGAGGTTATAGATCTATTGACAGATGTTCCTGGGTCAACTGCGTATGAGTATAATGCAGAAGACGATACGGGTAATAGACTGGATACCCTAAAGATAATTGAAAATCCCAGCGGCGGTTACCTAGGTGTATATCACTCCTATATAGGTACGGAATTTGAGATACGCCTTGCCACCTCAACAGATTTAATAAACTGGACATACCAAGTCGAGCTGGCTTCGAACTCAAGTCAGCCCACTCTTGCCTATCATGCCGAAGCTGATGCATACCTTCTCGTGCACGAACAGTGGTCGAGCCCGGGTACTTCGGGGAAAGCCCAGCTGAAATTCCAGTATTATCCAAATCTCAATGACCTGCTCAATGCCGATCCATCAAAAACTTATCTGGCATCTATAACTCTTTCTCCTAATGATCTGGAAGGAACACCAAATGTTTACAGCATCAGCGCAGACGGAAACACCATTAAAGTCGGTTTTCATTATTACAATGGCACACGGGACCTGAATGCAAAGGGTACGTTAACTAACCTCCTCGGTGAAACCCGAAATTGGCAAACTGAGACCTGGACAGAATATAATAACACCCTCATTGATAAAGGAGTTAATGGAAACATTGGTGATAGAGACTATGGCTGGCTTTCTGGAGGCGAGTATAATATCCAGGAAGGACAGCTCACAAATGGTGTGTGGGAGGACTGGAGAGTGTGGCTCTATGATTATCCTACAGAGGACTTTACCTTTCTTGATGTTGAGACTCATGGGGGCTCCATTTCATTCTGTAATGCCACCTTCACCGTGTTACCCTCTCCGAACAACGAGGGAGACTGTGTTGTGGTAACCTATTTCCTTCCTGGCGAGGGCGCTGCTCCGGGAGAAGGTCCAGAACTCATTTTCTACACTGATCTTGAAGATACCACTCCACCGACCATTGACTCGGTCAGTTGTACTGAGTCAACAAAAGTGAAGGTAGAATACAGCGAAGCAGTAGAGCAAACCTCTGCCACGACTACAAACAACTACAGCATCGATAATGGCATTAGCATTTCCTCTGCAGCTATGGATGGAACCGATGCTGTTATTCTCACCACTTCGGAACATTCAACGGAAATTACTTACACCATAACCATCAATAATGTAAAGGATCTGTCCGATAACACTATTGAGCCCAATACACAAAAGACCTACTCTTATATCACTTCCCACACCTACAACTTCGATGGAATAACTCAATCCAACACTGATTATAATGCTTATGCCTGTGATGTGGATGTATTCACATTTGCTGGAAGATCTTCCAACAGAAACTCCCAGGTTGAAGCTACT
>JAUWRC010000062.1 GCA_030610745.1 Clostridia bacterium | reverse complement strand
GTGTTCCCTCTCCCCTCTGGGGAGAGGGCTAGGGTGAGGGGGAATGGATAACGAAAAACGCAAAGCGAAAAATGTAAAACCTAGTAACATATGCCAGAATCAAAGTTTTGAATCTTGAATTATGGTTTTTAGCTTTTAGTTGTTAGCTTTACGCTACAAGGATACGAAATAATGATAGAATTCCTGAAAAATACACTGCAGATTACAGGAAAAGACCTGTTAGATTTTTTTAGAAACCGAATGGAACTTATTGCCTTCATTATTATGCCTATCTTTATGATGGTCATGACCGGTTATATCTTTCCCTCGGGACAATCCTTGAAAAATATCTCCCTAGGGATAGTACAGAAGGATACGGAAAAACTGAGTCAGGGTATTGTCACTGTACTGGAAAATATGAAAATGGGTGAAAAAGAAGATAAAATATTTATTCTTCATAAGATGGCAAATTTAGAGGAAGCTAAAGAAGAGCTGAAAAAAGGTGATTTAAATGCTATTTTAGTTATACCTCGTGATTTTTCTTCCGGTATAGAAAAAGGCGAGCAAGGTATTCTTACCTTAGTCATTGACCAATCTAATCCTCAAATATCATCTCAGCTTACAGTAATAATAGAAAAAATTGTTGATGGGCTGGCAAACGGAGTAGCTGTAGAGAAGCTATTACCCTTTAGCTCTACACTACCAACTCCTTCCGGGTTCAATCCCCAGGTTTTGATAAAGCCATTTGTGGTTAAGACAGAAGGATTGGTACCGGGTGAACAAAATTACTTTCAGTTTATGGCTCCTGGTATCATGGCTATGGTGGTAGTAATGGCAGTAATGATGGGACTAGCTGCCTCTATTAGTCGGGAAAAAGAATTGGGTACTCTGGATGGAATTCTGGTTGCTCCCATTTCTAGGCTGTGTATCATATTGGGAAAAGCTCTTTCTCAAACAACTAGAGGTCTTTTCCAGGGCTCAATAGTATTGCTTCTCTCCATTTTTCTTTTTGGAGTCAAGATATATGGAAGCATATTTTTAGTAGTACTTTTATTATTCCTGGGAGTATTTTCCTTTGTCGGGTTAGGCATTCTAATTTCTGCTCTGGCTACAGAACAGGAAACAGCTATGACCATAATGATGACTTTGACCTTCCCTATGATATTCTTATCAGGAGTATTTTTTCCTGTTGAGCAGATGCCCGGCTTTATGCAAATTATATCTAAAGTTCTTCCCTTGACTTACGCTATAGAAGCTTTAAGAAAAGTAATTATCCTGGGAGCAGGGATTCCCTCTCTGCAAAAAGAATTAATCATCCTCATAACTTTTGGAATAATCACTTTATCCATAGCTGTTCCTGTCTTTAAACGAATCATTACCCGCTAAAAAGTGAAGGGGACAAGAAGGGAACAAGCAAAAGGGGACAGGCTACTTTTTTGCCCAAAAAAGACCTAGAAAAACAAAAAGTAGCCTGTCCCCTTTTTTTCACTTGTCATTGCGAACGGAGTGAAGCAATCTTCTTTTGCTCAAAGTTATCTTCCACAGCCTCTTCAAGAACTTCTAAATATCTTCGATATCCCTCTTCATATAACTTGATATTTTCCTGTCGCGGGATTACAAAAGTGGGTTTTTGCAAACTAAGTTGAATACCCCTTTCAAATAATCTGGCTGATACCTCTTCTACTGACTCATCAAGCACTCCTGCCGCAGCAATATAGGCAGCACCAACCGCCGCGCCTTCTGTATGAGGATTAATAAGCTGTTTTCCATAAACATCCGACCTTATCTGGCTAGCTTCTTCTCCTTTAGAGCCGCCGCCAGTAATGGTAATTTTTTCAGGTTCAGCTATTTTCTGCCTTCGCATGCCTTCTCGCAGGAGCTCAAAGCCGTACTTCATAGCATAAGCTACTCCCTCCATTGCCGCTCGAATCAAGTCTTCTTTTTTATCCTTGACCGAGTCGTATCCCTTGATATAGAGTTTACCCTGAGGTAAGTAGGGGACTCTCTGTCCATGAATAAAGGGAATAATAATTATGCCCTTAGAGCCTGGCGGAGTATTTTTGGCCACTTTATTAAGGAACTCGTAAGTGAATCTACCCTTTCCATAGACTTTCTCAGCCATGTAATCTATAGCACTGGCGGCATCGATAATGCAGTGTAGAGGCTGTTTCGGCCCAGAGGGATGATTAAATCTATCATCGGGAACAATGAAAGGATGTAGAGTCCCATCCACAATGGGCTCTTTAACCCTGGCGGAAAAGGTCCCTGAGGTACCCCCGCTCTCCAGAAGATAGGCATTATTACCCAGCATACTACAGGGATTATCTCCTCCTCCGCCGAAGATTCTGGTGGCTTCACTTAAACCTACCTCTTTAGCTATTTTCTCCGAAACAGTACCTACCTCGGAAGTAGAAGGAAGAATCTGGGGTATCCAGCGGGAATTTAATTTCATAATCTCCATTACTAGTTCCGACAATGTCCCATCTCCTCTTAGATAACCTGAGCCAGAAAGATCAGAAAGTTCTGTTGCCCACCTTTTCTCCCGACTAATTTCCGCCTTTAGCCAATCTTTAGGAAATAAAAGTTTTTCTATCCTTTTATAAACACCGGGCAGGTGCCTATAAATCCAGAGCACCTTTGGCCCTTGAAAACCAGGCACAGCATGCATACCAATTTCTTCCACATAAGCATCTTTTTTTCCGGTTTTTTTGGCTGCAGTCTCCTCTATATCTTTGCATTCCTGTTCACTCCTCTGACAGCACCATAGAATAGCTTCATACAAAGGTTGATTATCCTTATCTACTACTACTGCTCCGTGCTGTTGGCCGGAAAAAGCAATTCCCTCGATTTCTCTGCTAGCAATTTCTGAACTTTCTAATAGCTCCCTGGTTGCTTTTGTGAACGCCCCTTTCCAAAGGCCGGGATTTTGCTGAGCCCAGTTTGGCTTAACCCACCTCACTTCGTAGACTACATTGGCAGCAGCCTTAATTTCACCCGTTTCAATATCCAGGAGAACTGTTTTGTATCCGGATGAGCCCACATCACCGCCAATAACATATCTAGCCATTTTATTATCCTTCCACCAGGTCGTAACAATCCTTAACCTGTGAGATCTTTCCCTGAAACAGCTCGCCGGGAAGATGCTTTTTTGAAAGAAAAACTTTCCCATCTATCTCCGGAGCCTGAAATTCTGTGTGTCCTTCGGCTTTCTTGTCTACCAAAAGAGGATAAATCTTGCCTACTTTTGCCCGATTAAACCCTGAAGTTATGGATTGCTGAAGTTCCATGAGCTCTCTATATCTTCTTTCCTTAACCTTTGAGGGTATCCTGGGAGTAAGAGAATAAGCAGAAGTACCTTTTTCAGAAGAATAGGTAAATGCTCCCAGCCATTCAAACCTTAATCTTTCTATATCTTTTAAGAGTTTATTGAAGTGCTCTTTGGTCTCGCCGGGAAATCCCACCAAAAAGGTGGTACGCAAAGTAACACCGGGAATATCCTCCCTTAGTTTAGCCACGAGTTTTTCTGCTAGCTCAAACCTGGGACGCTTCATTCTGGCAAGGATCTTGTTATGAGTATGCTGCAAAGGAAGATCAATGTATCTACAGATTTTTTTTGAATCAGCTATCATCCGTATAAGCGGGAAGGTAAAATGTAGAGGATGGGTATAAAGAAGGCGAATCCACTTCAGTTTATCTATTTTCTCAAGCTTCTCCAGCAGCCATAAAAGAGATGATTTTTTACCTAAGTCCCAGCCATAAAAAGTGGTATCCTGGGCTATAAGGATTAATTCCTTTACCCCTAAATTAACCAGAGCTTTTGCCTCCTTAACAACATCTTTCGGCTCTCTACTGCGATATTTTCCCCGCAGCTCAGGGATTAAACAATAAGAGCAGCGGTTAGAACAGCCTTCAGCAATTTTAAGGTAGGCATAGGAAGAAGGAGTACTCAGAAGTCGAGGGAAGCTAGAGTCATAAAGAAAGCAGGGCTCATTCACTAAAAAGAGACGTGATTCGCCATTAAAAAGCTGGCCAACTACTTCCTCAATTCTATAAAAATCAGCGCTTCCCAACAAAGCATCTATTTGGGGATATTTTAAAAAGAGCCCTCGTTTTTCTAATTGAGGAAGGCAGCCGCAGATGATGAGTTTTTGTAAGGAACTCTTCTGGCAAGCAAGGCGAGAAATTACCTCATAGCTCTCACTTCTTGCTTTGTCAATAAAGGAGCAGGTATTGATGATAATTATATCTGCATCTTTTGAGGAAGAAGTGAGAGCATATCCTGCCTGCCCTAATTTCCCTAAGATAACCTCACTATCCACCAGGTTCTTGGGACATCCTAGAGATATTAAATTTACCTTCATCATCAGCCAGCCAGAATTTGTGATAAATGGTAAAAGCCAAGATCTATCTCCTTTTTCTTTTTCCAGGCATATTCCAGCGGAAATATCTTAATCTTATCGGAGACTAGCCCCACCATCTTTCCTCGCTGCCCTTCCATCAAAAAATCCACTGCTGCTGAACCCAGCCTAGTAGCCAAAATTCTATCCAAAGCTACGGGAGAACCACCTCTTTGAAGATGGCCAAGAACGACCACCCGTATTTCATAACCAATTTTCTTCTTAATTTTATTTCCTATCTCAAAAGCATCTCCTGCCTCATCCCCTTCTGCTACTACAATAATACTGCTGGTTTTGCCTTCCTGACGTCCCTTTTCTAATTTTTGACAAACTTCATCTAAATCAGTCTTTCTTTCAGGAATGAGAATATCTTCTACTCCTCCGGCTAATCCCGCCCACAAAGCAATAAAACCAGATGCTCTTCCCATCACCTCTACAATAAAGAGTCTATCATGAGAAGTTGCTGTATCTCTTATTCTATCTATACCCTCCAGAGCCGTATTCACAGCGCTGGCAAATCCAATAGCAAAGTCACTGCCAGTAATATCATTATCAATGGTGGCCGGAATGCCAATGGTAGGAATATCCCAATCTTTATCCAAAGTGTATGCTCCACGAAAGGACCCATCCCCACCTATAACTATTAATCCTTGAATACCTAAACTTTTAACAGTTTCAAAAGCCTTTTTTTGCCCCTCTTTAGTCTTAAAAAGAGGACTCCTGGCCGTTCTTAGTATAGTACCTCCCTGATGAATAACTCCACTTACCGAGGAACTTTCTAAATTGAGAATATCCCTCTCCATAAGACCAGCAAATCCTCTCCTTACCCCCACTACTTTTAAACCCTCATGGATAGACTTTCTCACCACAGCACGAATACAAGCATTCAGCCCTGGACAATCTCCTCCACTGGTTAAAACAGCGAGCTTTTCCATTTTCTTTAAAGGACTATCCTCTTATAACCTTAAAAAATAGGTCTTTTTTAATCCAGAAATTCGCAGAAGCCAATCGTTTATAAATTGTCTCAGCATCCTCACCAATAAAATTGCAATCTTGAAAGATTTTAATTAAACCCAATGTCCCGATAACATTTAAAGACCTCTCTTCCGCATAAATCCTTGCTTTATAATCGTCTAATAATATATATTCTGAACTTAACTGCAAAGATAAAACAATAGCTTCTGCTTCGCCTAAGCCTATATCGGTATTGATAAAATCTACTAGTTCCTTATTCTTGACCTTTTCCGTCTGGATAAACCCAAGGTTAATTAATTCTCTTATCTTGCCACTTGCAATATCTTCTTTTCGAAATATTTCATTCAAAACCGCATCTGGAATAATTACACGCTTAAATATCTTCTGAAGGATTTTCAAATAACTACTTTTTGCCAAAACAATTAAAGGAGATGTATTTGAAACTACAATCATCTTAATTTTTCTATCAATATTTTTGCGGACTTCAATTCTTTCTTTGCTTCATCTTCTGTCAAATAACTGTATTCGAGATTCATATTTTTTAATACCATGGAGAATTCATCTTTATCCATACTTAACAATTCTGCCGCCTTTGAAAGCGTTATCTGCCTCGAATAAAGCATCCCCAATACTGTAAAAAATCTTTCTTTCCTTTTGTAATCTTTAAATAAAGGAAACCTTACGACCGTCGCATTTATATCCATTTATTTATAACACCTCCATATTTTTGCTCTTTTGTTTTTAGCAATAGTTTAATTTCTCTGATAGTGACATACGTCACTATCAGACTAAATCGTCTTCTTTCCGCAATGGTAGAAGAATAGAGTGCTGAGTATTCACTATGAAGATAGCAATATAAAGGAAAGTGTCAAATGAATACCTCGAGTGTGAAATAAAAATTAAAATTGCACTAATTAAAATTTAAAAGTGGATTATTGCATGGGGAGGCTTTAATAGAGCTCATGTCTATTTTTTAAGCAAAGTTTATAGGTAGGAAAAGTAAATCTTTTAATAAAATTTTTTATGACCAAATTGTGACCATACTGATTGCAGTAACGTAATGTGTGCCTGGTTGCACAAAAAAACTGAAATGTTTGAAAGCATAGAACATGGGGGTATAAATAACTTCTTTTTCTAAGGTCACTCGTTTTGTTATCTGGATCTGCTCTAAGTTTATTCCGTTAAAGGGCTCCGATTTTGAAGTAAGCTGCTATGTGCATCTTCTCTGGATAAAATTTATATAGACTATTTAACCTCAAAGACTCCTTTCAAGCGTATATCTTCTGAAGAGCTTCCTATCATCACCTCAAAGATGCCCGGCTCCACACCCAAGTTCATATCGATGTCATAAGAGGCCAGATCCTCTGAGGTAAGAGTGAAGTCCACTGTTTTTCTTTCACCTGGCTCAAGGGTTATTCTTTTGAATCCCTTAAGCTCCTTTACCGGCTTGGCTATAGTGGCTACTGCATCGTGAATATAGAGCTGAACTACTTCGTCTCCTTTGTATCTACCCACATTCTCCACTTCCACGCTGATATTTACCTTTCCTCCAGAATTTATCTTCTCAGGATTTATTTTGAGATTACTATACTCAAATTCTGTATAGCTCAGTCCATAGCCAAAAGGAAACATCGCTTGCTTTCCTCTCATGTCCACATAATCATCTGCCCTGCCCGTGGGCTTGTGATTGTAATAAAGAGGCAGCTGGCCAATCGTCTTGGGAAAGGTGATAGGCAGCTTCCCACCAGGATTATAATCACCAAATAAGACATCAGCGATAGCATTTCCTTCTTCTTCTCCTGGATACCAGGCTTCAACTATCGCCTCTACCTTATCTATCCATTTCCTCATAGTGATAGCACTTCCATTTATGAGCACCACAACCACAGACGTTCCGGTATCACATATTTCCTTGATTAAATCCTCCTGCATGCCGGGTAAGTCTAAATTACATCTGTCCCTATATTCGCCCTCGGTCTTTGGTGCAGAATTTCCTACAAATAAAATAGCTACGCTGGATTTTTTAGCTACATTCATGGCCTTTCCAAAGCCTTCTTTAGAATTTCCTGTCAATTTACAGCCCTGGGCAAAGTAAACCTGCGTATCCTCAGAGACCTTATTTTTAATTCCTTCTAAGGGTGTAGCTACCTTTACCCCATAGCCGCTATATCCTCCAGGCCTTATCTTATTCGCATTTGGACCTATAAGAGCAATGGATTTAAGGCCCTCACTCAAGGGCAGAATCCCTTCATTCTTCAGTAGAACCATTGCCTTCCGCGCTGCCTTCAAGGATAATCTTCTGTGTTCTTCACAATCACAAATCTCTTCAGCATATTCAGGGCTGACATAAGGGTCATCAAACAGGCCCAGCCAAAATTTCACTCTTAAAACTCTACGAGTTGCCTCGTTGATCACTTCTTCGGACAGCTTCCCTTCCTTAACCAGGTTTAGAAGTTCCTCGAAACAGTCACTTTCGGGTAATTCCACATCCAATCCCGCCTCCAGAGCTTTTTTAGCGGCTTCGGCCTTTGTCTCTGCAACTTTATGCTTGGTATATATATCTAAAACAGAGCCGTAATCTGAGACCACAAACCCTTTAAATCCCCACTCCCTTCTGAGAATATCGGTAAGAAGCTCCTTATTAGAAGAGCAGGGTACACCATCAATGGAGTTATAAGCTGGCATAAGGGATAAGGCATTTGCCTTTTGAATACAGGCTTTAAAAGCAGGGAAGTAGATCTCCTGTAGAATTCTTTTAGAAAAATGAATCTCGCTGCTATCCCGCCCTCCATCGCCGACAAAGTTGGCCACAAAATGTTTAGGAGTAGCTACCACCTTTTGACTCTGAAGGCCCTCAACAAAGGAGATAGCCATACTCAAAGTCAGGTAAGAATCTTCGCCATAGCTCTCCTCTGTCCTTCCGCATCTTGGGTCCCTGGCGATGTTGATGGTTGGCGAGAGACCGTGATGAATGCCGCGTGCCTTCGTTTCCTTTCCAATCGCTGTGGATACCTCCCTCATTAAATCAGGATCCCAGGTGCTGGCCCCGGCTATTGCTTGAGGAA
>JAUWRC010000043.1 GCA_030610745.1 Clostridia bacterium | reverse complement strand
GTATTAGGTGGAGTCTTTTTTGCTATTATACTCTGTTATGTTTTTCCTCTTTATTGGATGTTCTCTTCCTCTTTTAAAACAGCAGGTGAGATTATCCGAATTCCTCCTACCTGGTGGCCCCATCTAATCTCTGGTGAAGGATATATTGAGGTATGGAGACCTATCTGGGTGCGCTTTTTCATAAATTCCTTTATTTATGCTGGTGGCTCTGTAACCATATCACTTTTTACCAGTAGTTTGATTGGCTTTGTCATTGTCACATATCCTTCAAAAATTGGCACTGTTCTTTCCTGGTCAGCAATTTGTCTGATTCTGATCCCTTTCACTATTCTTATTATTCCTTTATACCTCTTGATAATTAAACTTCACTTGCTTAATTCTTATCTGGGGATGATAGCCCCTCGTATGGTTTATCCTTTTGGTATTTTTTTTATGCAGTTAGCTATGCGGAGTATACCCAGAGATTTGATAGATGCAGCTAAAATAGATGGGTGCGCTCCATTGGGGATTTATTGGCGAATTGTCCTTCCTTTGTTAGGAACAAGTTTGGCTGCCCTGGCTACTCTTGAGTTCGTGTGGCGATGGAATGAATTGCTATGGCCTCTTATAGTAGCTAGTACTGAAAAATTATTTCCTATAACTGTAGCATTGGCTTCGCTTTTGGACCCGTATTTTATTGAATTTGATCAATATCTTGCCGCTTGCGTAATAGTAGTTACCCCTATAGTTATAATGTTTTTATCTTTTCAGAAATTCTTTGTTAAGGGTATTTCTATAACAGGTATGAAATAATGGAAAAAGAGGGGATAAATGATAAATATTAGTGTTATAGGTTTAGGAAGGATAGTTAAAGAGTTTCACATTCCCAGTTTATTAAGAATAAAGGGGGTCAAAGTCAAAGGAATCTGTGCCAGGACAAAGACTAAAGAAAGATTGTCTTTAGCTTCTGATATTGGGGCAAATTTTTACCAGGACTATGAGGAAATGTTTGAAAGGGAAAAATTAAATGCAGTTTATGTTTGCAGCCCAACTGTTTTTCATAAGGAAATGACAATAACAGCGTTAAAAAAGGGATATCACGTATTCTGTGAAAAACCTATTGCTATGAATGTTGATGAGGCAAAGGCTATGTGTAATGAAGCTCGTCAGAATTCGCGCATCTTGTTTATTGGCTATAACCGTAGGTTCTCACCAACTTATCAAAAAGTAAAAAAATTCTCCGAGGAGAAAAGAATAAATATTTTTTTGTTAGAAAAAATAAGAGGAGCATTCGTCAATATCGGTAAAACAGCTTATAATCAAATAGCAAAAAAAGAAACTAAGCTATTAGGCCCGGAAATGATGGAATTTGGAGTACATTTTGTTGACCTGGCAAAATGGATATGTGGGGGAGTTACAAAAGCCTACTTTTCTTCTAATAAAATACCAGGAGTTTCTGCCTGCGCAGGGAATGGCATTGCTGTTTTTGAGCATAAAGAAGGTCAAAAGAGCATTATGTATTTTACCTTAGCAGGAGGCAAATCTTCAGAACGAAGTGTAGCTATTGCTGATGATAGTACTTGCCAGACTTTTGGCGGAATGTTCGGAAAAAGCCAGGTAATTATTACCAGAGGAGATCGAGTAGAGAAATTTCAGTCTTCTGATGATGCACTGGTTGCGGGTGGTTTTTTGCAAGAAAGCAGATGTTTTATTGATTCAGTGTTAGGTAAAAAGAGACCACTTTATGAACCTGAGGATACTATTGATACATTACGATTAAGCTTAGAATGGGCAGAAAGTTATTAGGTGCCGTAAGAGGAGTGAGGAGGGGATGAAGTTCAAAAAGATAGATAGATACTGCAAGCTAAGAGGGTGTAGACTTTTGAAGTTGGTAAAAGTACAAAAAATTAGATAGGAGGTTAAAGGATGAAAGGATTAATTATCAGTGCCGATGGAGCAGAGGATAGGGAGCTTTTTTATCCTTATTACCGGCTAAAAGAAGAAGGGATAGAAGTAGAAGTTGCTTCTTTCTCCAGAGCGACGATTACGGGTAAGTGTAATCTTGAAATGGAGGTAGATATTACCCTGAAAGAAGTGAAGGTTGAAGACTATGATGCATTGATCCTGCCAGGAGGCAAAGCTCCTGGAAAGCTAAGGCAAGACAAGGATGTTTTGAGAATAACGCAGGAGTTCTTCCAACAGGGTAAGCCTATAGCTGCCATATGTCATGGACCTCAAATTCCTCTCTCAGCAGGTCTTTTAAAGGGAAGAAAAGCTACTTGTGCTCCTTCGGTAAAAGAGGAATTAGTTCAAGCTGGAGCAGATTATCAGGATGAAGAAGTAGTCGTGGACGGAAACATCATCACCTCTCGTCTTCCCAAGGATCTTCCTGCTTTTAGCAGGGAACTAATAAAAAAGCTAAAATAAAATGCCGGAGGTTATGGTGAGCTTCTTGAATAACTCAAGCCAGTGGAGTTTGTGAGTTTGATGAGGAAAAAAGTATTAATTGTCCAGCCTATCCATGAAAGTGGGATAAAGCTTTTAAAAAAAGAAGTTGATGTCATCCTTGCCCCAGATTCCTCTGTAGAGACAGTGTGCAAGGAGATTAAGGGAATTCATGGAGTTATAGTGAGGACGGCTCCCTTTACCAGAGAGATTATCGAATCCGCTGATAAGTTAGAGGTAATTGGTAGACACGGAGTAGGGGTAGACAACATAGACATCAAAGCTGCTTCTCAGCGCGGAATTTCTGTAGTGCATACGCCAAATGCTAATATGATTTCTGTAGCTGAGCATGCAATGGGCTTTATTCTTGCTTTAGCTAAGAGGTTAGTTATTTCTGATAAAGCAACACGAGAGGGAAATTTTGCCCTAAGAGAAGAATTTGCTGCCGTAGACTTAGAGGGAAAAACTTTAGGAATTATTGGGGCAGGAAGGATCGGTTCTACCTTAGCCAAAAAGTGTAAAGCTGCTTTTAATATGAAAGTTTTAGCTTACGATCCTTATCTGCCTCCGGAAAAGGCCAGGAAAATAGGAGCTAATTTATGTTATAATTTATCAGAACTGCTAAAAAAATCAGATATTGTATCCATCCATGTTCCATTCACCAGAGAAACAAGGGCTCTTATTGGAGAGAGGGAATTGGGCTTTATGAAACGCACTGCCTTTCTTATAAATGTAGCCCGGGGTAGAATAGTAGAGGAGAAAGCCCTGGCCAAAGCTCTTAAGGAGAAGTGGATTGCTGGGGCTGCTAGCGATGTTTTCTCTCAGGAACCTGTGCATTCAGATAACCCATTACTTAAGATAGAAAACATTATTTTGTCTCCCCATATGGCTGCTCTTACTAAAGAGTGTGTAATCAGGATGGCTACTGGAGTGGCTCAAGGGGTACTGGATGTCCTTAGAGGAAATAAACCTGAACACATTGTCAGTCTAGATTTGCTCAAAAAATAAACAAAAGGAGACTAAGTTAAATGTCATTTACACCAAGAGGGATTATTCCGGCTATGGTTACACCATTTAATAGGCAAGGAAAAGTAAGTGAAGATGGCCTGCGAGGACTCGTGGATTATCTAATGGAAGGTGGAGTTCATGGCCTCTTTCCTGTAGGAAGTCAGGGAGAATTTTACGCTCTGGAAAGGGAGGAAAAGAAGAAAATTATAGAGATTGTCTTGGATCAGGCAAAAGGGAAAGTGCCTATATACGCAGGAACGGGGGCTATTACCACTAGAGAAGTTATCACTCTGACTAAAATGGCTGAAGATATAGGTGTAGATGCTGTATCAATAATTACTCCTTTTTTTATCTCTCCTACCCAGGATGAGCTTTACGAGCACTATCTTGCTATTGCTAAATCTACTAATTTACCCATACTTCTTTATAGTAATCCGGGAAGAACGGGGGTTAATCTTTCAGTTGATCTGGTAGTCCGTCTTTCTAAAGTTGACAATATAGTAGGCATTAAGGATAGCAGCGGAGATATGACTTTAACTGCAGAATATATTAGAAGAACAAGTGGTGATTTTTCTGTCCTGGCTGGAAGAGATACCCTCATTTATGGGACACTTTCATACGGGGGGAAAGGAGCAATTGCAGCTACAGCGAATGTTGCCCCAAAATTAGTGGTAGAAATTTATGAGGCATATATAAGAGGAGACATAGAGCGAGCCAAAAAGGCTCAAGCTAACTTAGCCCCCCTAAGACTGGCCTTTAACCTGGGAAGTTTTCCCGTAGTAATAAAAGATGCTCTTGAACTTATAGGGATAAAAGTTGGAACAACCATGGCTCCCGTTAAATCTCTAGACAAGGATAAACAGGAGATACTAAGGAATGTTCTTCGAGAGATGAAGCTGCTGTAAACAAGTTTTATTAAAACCAAAAAGAAGGAGAAGGCAATGCAGAAGTCAATATACAAGTATATGAAGGTGGGGTTAATTCATTTTATGGCTTATCCTGAGACTATGAAGGGAGAGGGACCAATAGTGGAGACTCTGGAAAAAATAGCTGAGGATGATTTCTTTACTGCTGTAGAAATCTCCTGGATAAAAGATAAGGAAACCAGAATTAAAGCAAAGGAGCTACTGGTGGGGAGCCATTTGACAGTGGCTTATGGCGCTCAACCACGGCTATTACTCAAGGGATTAAATCTTAATTCTCTGGAGGAGAGAGAAAGGTTTCAGGCTATAGGAGAGGTAAAAGACGGGGTTGATGAGGCTTATGAATTGGGAGCTGAAGCACTTGCTTTTCTTTCTGGAAAGGACCCTGAAGAAGGAAAAAGAAAAGAGGCACAAGAGCTATTAGTTAATTCCATTAAAGAGGTCTGTAGTTATGCCAAATCAAAGGGGAATCTGGGAATTACTCTGGAAATATTTGACCGCCATATTGACAAAAAGTGTTTAATTGGACCAGCAGAAGAGGCAAGGAAAGTAGCCGAAAAAGTGAGGAAGGATTTTGATAACTTTGGTCTTCTGGTGGATCTATCTCACCTTCCTCTTCTGGGTGAGACCCCAAGGGAGGCTATTTTACCCCTAAAGGATTATTTAGTCCATGCTCATATTGGCAATTGCGTTCTTAAAGATAAAAATCACCCTGCTTATGGGGATCAACATCCCAGATTTGGGATAGAGGGAGGAGAAAATGATGTGGAGGAGCTGGTAGCTTTTCTGAAAGTGCTCTTTGAGGTAGAATTTTTGAATGAAGAGAATCCTCCTATCGTTAGCTTTGAGGTTAAACCTCTGAAGAGTGAATCATCAGGGGTTGTTATAACTAATGCCAAAAGAGTTTTACGTGAGGCCTGGGCGAGACTATAAAAACTATGGCTGCTTACTCTAATATTAGCCGTAAGATATAATAATTTGATATGGGAAAGGAGAGAGGTCCAACTATGAAGGAAAAAGTTTTTGTAACTAGAAGAATTCCCCGGGCAGGAATTGATATTCTGGAAAAAGAATGTGAAGTGAAACTCAACCCTCATGACCGAGTTTTAACAAAACAAGAGATTATAGAAGAAGTGAAGGAAATAGAGGGTCTTCTTTGTCTTCTTACCGATACCATTGATGAGGAGATAATAGAGGGAAATAAGAATCTAAAAATTATCAGTAACTATGCCGTAGGATATAATAATATTAATGTTGAAGCAGCTACAAAAAAGAAGATTATGGTAACCAATACTCCGGGAGTTCTCACTGATACCACTGCAGATCTAACTTGGGCTCTTCTTATGAGTGCAGCTAGAAAAATAGTAGAGTCGGATCACTTTACCAGGAAGGGGAAATTCAGAGGCTGGGCACCTATGCTCTTTTTGGGAGGCGATATTCACCATGCAACTTTAGGCATTGTTGGTTTGGGTAGAATTGGCAGGGCAATAGCTAAAAGAGCAGGGGGATTTAGTATGAGGATCCTTTATGCTGATGTAAAAAGAGTTCCGCCACAGGCAGAAAAGGAACTGGGAGTAGAATTTGTCTCTTTGGAGAAGCTTCTAAGAGAATCGGACTTTGTTACTATTCACGTTCCCCTTCTTCCTGAAACTCATCATTTAATTTGCGAGGAGAAACTGAAATTAATGAAAAAGACTTCTTTCCTTATAAATACCGCCCGGGGTTCTCTCATAGATGAGAGGGCTCTGGTAAAAGCCTTAAAAGAGTGTTGGATTGCCGGTGCAGCTCTTGATGTCTATGAAAATGAGCCAGATCTTACTCCAGGATTATCTGATTTAGACAATGTAGTTATCGTTTCCCATATCGGCAGTGCCTCCATGGCTACTCGAACAAAAATGGCTACCATGGCTGCTACTAATCTAGTAGCTGGCCTCAAAGGCGAGGTCCCGCCTAATCTGGTAAATAAAGAGGTAAATTCAAATAAGGAGTGAACCTGGCGCCCTCCTTTCTCTTTAGTTAGAAAGGAAAGACCTCTGAAAATTCTATTTTCAGAGGTCTCAAGGAGAATTTTTGGTAAATCAAAAAAAGGAGTTGAATATGGCTAAATATAGTTTGGAACCGGTAGAAGTACCAAAGGTTAAGACGAAATACCGCTCTATACAAACAAAGCTTCCCGTTCCCCAGTCTCTTCAGATTTTTAAAACCTTAATAGCATCTGAATCGCCATCAATGATGGGACAGCCACCCCTTGTATGGAACAAGGCCGAGGGATTCCAGGTCTCTGACAGGTGGGGTAATACATGGATAGACTGGTCTTCTGGTGTACTGATAAGTAACGCCGGTCATGGCAGAAAAGAAATCAGAGAAGCGATACAAAAGCTTCTCCATCAGCCACTTCTTGCTACCTATGTATTTGTGCACGAGAAAAGAGCCGAGCTTACAAAAGCCCTGCAGGCATTCTCTCCAGACCCTTCAAATTACCATGTGTCTCTGTTCACTACAGGCAGTGAAGCTATAGAGAACTGTATTAAACTGGCCAGGACCTATGCTCTGGAAAAATATGGGCCACAAAGAAAGTATGTAGTATCCTTCAAAAACGCATTTCACGGCAGGACCCTCGGTGCTCAGCTTGCCGGGGGCATGGATAAATTAAAAAAGTGGATTGTCGATGAAGGAAAGACATTTATCCAGGTACCATTTCCCGATGGTTTCAAGAATGAAGATACTTCTTTTGAGCTTTTCTTGAAAAGTATAGTCGACGAGAGGATAAAGCCAGATGAAATAGCAGGTGTTATAACCGAAACCTATCAGGGGGTAGGTCCTGACTTTCTGCCTTACCAGTATGCTCAGAAGCTAGAGAAGTTTTGTCAGAAGCATGATATTGTCACGATTTTTGATGAGGTTCAGGCTGGTTTTGGCAGAACGGGAAAGATGTTTGGATACGAGCATTACGATGTAACACCTGACCTTATTGCCTGCGGCAAGGGAATAACCTCTTCTTTACCCCTTTCAGCAGTTATAGGCAGGAAGGACATTATGGATCTGTATGCACCCGGCTCCATAACCTCAACTCATTCTGGAAGTCCACTTTCTGTAGCAGCTGCTTTGGCCAGTCTTGAGATAATTCAAAGAGAGAATCTGGTGGAAAATGCAAGGCGGCTCGGCGAGATTCTTATTCCCGAACTTAAAAGAATAAAAAACAAATATCCCCATATACTTGGTTGTGTCCAGGGAAAAGGGCTTGTTGCCGGGATTCAAGTAGTAAAAAAAGGCACTAAAGAGCCCAATCCCGATATGGCTTTAAAAATTAATGAAAAATGTTTCCACAAGGGACTTTTAATGTTTGCTCCTGTAGGTGTGGGGGGAGAGTGTATAAAGATTTCTCCTCCTCTTGTCATAAATGAAGAAGCCTTAAGAGAGGCAATAAGTGTTCTAGAAGAAGCATGCGATGAAGTTTTAGGAGGATAGCCATAAAAAACTTTAAATTAGATAAAGCTATTGATATAACCATTGTTGGTGGAGGAATGATTACCAATGACCTGCTTTTGCCGTCAATTTACCATTTGCAGAGAAGAGGTATTGTTGGGAACATAAACATTTGTTCCTTAAACAACACCTCCCTCAAAGCTCTCAAAAAAAACAAAGAACTTCAGGAGGCCTTTCCCGGTCAGGATTTTACACCTTATCCATCCCTTTCCGAGTCAGCGAATAGGAATTTTCCCCAGCTGTACAAAGAAGTTATAGCTAAAATCTCACCGCGTCAGGCAGTTGTGGTGGCCCTGCCGGATCAGCTTCATTATGAAGTGGTTATGGAAGCGTTAGGGCATAATCAACATGTGCTTTGTGTCAAGCCACTCGTGCTAAAGTATGAAGAGGCTAGGGAAATTGAAAAGATTGCTTTTGAGAAAGGACTTTTTGTGGGAATAGAATATCACAAACGATTTGACCATCGCTCACTTATTGCAAAACGTAGTTACGAGCGGGGAGATTTTGGTGAATTCATTATGGGTGAGGCAAAGATGATTGAGCCATACTTTTATAGATTTTCAAACTTTCAGAGGTGGTTTACTGTGGATAAAACTGACCCCTTTGTATATGTAGGATGCCATTATGTTGACCTTGTATATTTTATCACCGGGCTCAAACCTGTTGAAGTTTCAGTATCTGGTATTAAAGGTAAATTCCCCAACGGAAACCAAGGTTATCTATGGGCTAATGGGCGGGTGAAGTATGAGAACGGTGCTCTACTATCTGTAATTAATGGATTGGGATATCCGGATGCAGGTGCTGGCAGTAATGAGCAATGCTTAACCATGTTTTGTGAGGGCAGGGGTAAAACAGGTATGCTCAAGCATAACGACCAGTTCCGTGGTGTGAGCCATTGTTATCTGAAAGGCCTCGGATATGCTGGCTCACAGTTTAATTATGTGAATCCTGATTTTTACCGCTTGGTTCCCTGGCAAGGAGAAGGATACAAGCCAGTGGGATATGGTTTTGACTCAGTGGCAACAATAATCAATACCATCTATGGAATTGAGAACAAGGTTGCATCTTTTTCTGAAAATAAATCATTAAAGAAAAGATGCCAAATAATCAAGGATGTTGACAAAAAAGGAATCATTGCCACACCAGCCAATAGTTATATCAATGAGCTGGTCATTGAGGCAGCACGAAGGTCAATATTAAGTGAGGGTGATGCAGTAAAAATCATCTATGGAGACAGACCACACATTGAACCCCGCTACCGTTTAACATTAAAAAAATCCCTTTGAATGAGAAGGGAAATCAAATTGAAGGTGGAATAGTGAAAATCCAAATTTAAAAAGAAGGTATTAGTTATGAAATTGTCAATTGTTTCTGATGAGCTAAGTGATGATTTTCAATCTGCAGTGGAGATAGGATACGAGTGGGGACTGCGTAACTATGAGATAAGAGATGTCTGGCTCAATAGGATCCCCTGCCTTCCTCAAGAAGGCATAGATATAATTAAAAAAGTCATTAAAAAATACCAAATTAATATTACCACTCTTTCCCCAGGTGTATTTAAAGTTTCTTTAAATTCAGAAGAGATGGAAACTCACAGAAAAAAATTATTAGAGAAAACTTTCAAATTAGCTAGAGAATTTAATACTAATAGAATAACTATTTTTGGAGTTAAAAGGAGTCCTCAAGATAAAGAAGGGGATTATGAGCAAGTAATTGAGATTATAGGAGAGGCAGCTAATTTAGCTAAAAGAGAAGGATTTACTCTGATGCTGGAAAATGAACCAGGATGGTGGGCTGATACAGGAGCAAATACAGCTAAGATTGTAAGAGAGGTGGATAGTAGGGTGTTGAAGATAAACTGGGACCCGGCGAATGCTTTTTCTGCCGGAGAGGTGCCTTATCCCAGCGGTTATGAATCTGTAAAAAACTATCTCGTTAATATCCATATAAAAAGAGCATTTAAAGACATAAAGGGGAAAACAAGATATCTTACAACGGGAAAAGGTGTTATAGACTGGCAGGGACAAATACAATCTCTGGCTAAGGATAATTATACCAATTATATCGCTATAGAAACTCACCTTGAGCCTAAGATTAAAGAAAGCAAAAAATGTCTGGATATTTTGAAAAAGATAGGTCAGGGTTATATTCAGTGAAATGTTTCAGACCTTATGGGACTCAGAAAAGAAATAATTTGTTATGACTTTGACTTGAAGTCTCCTCAAAAATAAATATAGTAAGATAAGGAGGAGGTTTCAAATGAGTGTAAAGAATAAACTATCTCCACAAGAGCA
>JAUWRC010000056.1 GCA_030610745.1 Clostridia bacterium | reverse complement strand
GGCAAGCAAGTAGTCCCTTTCTTTCTTTTTTCCACTTTACCTTTACCTTGTAGATAAATTGCTTACTTTTTACTTTAACTTTATTCATATCTATCTCTTTCTTGAACTTAAATTCGACGATTCTGTTCTCTAATGAGATTTACCCAACTCTAGACTCTGCATCTAGCTAACTATCAACCCAGATTCAACCTTCTTCCCTTTGGAAAATAGGGATACATCCTATTTCTCATTCCATTCTAGCTTTTTCAACCCCAAAAGTCGATCGATTTTTGCCTTATCAAATCCTACAATTTTCGCTCTGCCAATCAAAAGGACTGGCACTCCCATCTGTCCAGTCATTTTTACCACATCTTTAGCTGCATCTGGGTCCTTATCCACTCTTATCTCTTTTACCCTCACTCCATTTTGACGAAGATAACTCTTTACTCTGGAGCACCAGGGACAGGACCCTGAAGAAAATAAAATAACCCTGGGGTAGCTCTTCATTTTAAGACTATATCCCCTTTTTTACATCCTAAATCCCTTGCTATTACAGAACATTTTGCTTTGAGGAGAAAGAAGATGGGTCTATCTTCTCCAGAAAGAGTTTCATAATTTCCCTGCCCTTTACTAATAATTAATCTAGCTCGGTTAAAATAAGCGAGAAATTCATCTCTAGCTGAGGAAAGAAAAGTTCCCGGTCCATCCGAACCTGAGGAGATAACTTTAGCCACTTTATCTATTCCGCAAAATAATGCATCTTTTATAGTAGCATCATTTATAACAGGCTTTTCCCTCACTACATAGATTACCTTCTTCCCTGACTCCTCCACTATTACCTCTACTAACACTCGGTCAAAAACAACTTCAGCAGAGTTATCCGCTATATATAAAATCTCCCCTGCAGAGTCTAATGCCTTTTTAAATTGGGTATAATTAAAAATGGCAAAATCTTGCTTGAGGATATTTTCTATTTCTTCAGGTATATCAATATGGTTGGTACTTATTCCAAAATCAATGATATTCCCAGCCGTAGCCATCTTTATGCCCATAAGTAAGGGATCATTTGCTTTTTTTGCCCTTTCTTTAAATTGAGGGAAAAGTCCGAGGGCAATCTTATTATATTTATCTTTGAGTTTCCTATAGGGATCAGATGACTCTGTAACCTGACGGACAATTCTATGGATTTTCTTCCCCATCTCTGGTGGAGTACTCTCTGGAGAAAATTTGGGCAGTTCTTTAGCTATCTCATCCAGAACTTTTCTTTGCTTTTCCTCATCTTTAGTGGTCATTCGAGCAGCTTCGAGCCCTTGCCTGAAGAAACATGGTATACACTCTAAATAAGTTTTCATTTTTTTCTTTTATTTTTCCTTTCCTGGTATGCCAAACTTAGAACTTACACTTGGACCTTGGGTTGGCTTAAGTTCGCCTTTGTTATACTTTTCTACTGCTTCCTTAACGCTACCAGAGACACCGGTAATCACATCTATCCCTGCTGCTTGTAGAGTTTGAAAGGCATTCGGGCCAACATTACCTGTAAGTACCGCCTTTATCTGTTTACCTGCCACAAACCCGCCTGATTGTATACCTGCCCCACCCATGGCGTCTATGCTAGAATTCTGGATTGCCTCAAATTCAAAAGACTTTGTATCTACAATTATAAAATACTGGCACCTTCCAAACCGTGGGTCAACCTGTGAATCTAAACTATCTCCTTGTGAAGTTACACAAATCTTCATAACATTGTCTCCTCATCTTATTTTTTAATGCTCACACTCATCTTGTTCAGGATGGTCACACTCGGTCTTATCTAAACCATACCCCTTACCTAAACCGGGTTTACATAAACTTTCTCCGCCTTCTAAGGTTCCTTTTTGAATCTTCTCTATCACCTCATCTATTCTTCCGCCTACACCTACAATAGTCTGTATGCCAAGCTCATTGAAAAACCCTGTTGCTCGCACTCCCATGCCACCACAAACTATGCACTCAACGCCTTTCTGATGTAAGAATTGTGGGATGAAGCCGGGCTGATGTCCGGGATTGTCTAATACCTCTTGTTTTGTGACTTTGCCATCTTCAATATTTAAAATAGTAAAAGATGGGCATCTGCCAAAATGGGCAGATACAAAATCTCCATCTGTGGATATGGCAACTCGCATAAATAATCTCCTTTCACAAATATACGCTCAAGGAGTAAGTAAGCGAGCTCTTTCTTACTTACTCCAACTTTGATTTTGAGCGCCTGTTATTCGGCCTTCTTTGCTGCAGATTCCAGCTCACCGATACGTTCGTTAATAGCCTTGATTTCATCCTGCATCGCCTTGGCTTGATCCCTAAGCATATCTGCTTCCTGCGTAGGAGTTATCTCAGGAGTATATGGAAAGTCGCCATAGGGTACTGGAGAATAAGCAGCACCATAGGTATAAGGATAAGCGGCCGAACGCCAACCGAAACCTCTACCCCAGCCACGGCCCCGACCGCGTCCTCTACCCCAGCCACCTCCAACTCCAAAGCCCAAACCTCTGCCTGGCACTGGATTCATATAGCCGGGCACAGGATAACCCGCACAATAGCCTGCAGCGCGACCTGTCATAGGTCCTAACCCCGAAGGGCCAGTTCTGTCTCCTCCTGGCATCTTAATCACCCCCTTTCATTGTTAATAGAAACCATTTTCATTAATATCGAAAAAATATAAAAACTATTTTTCCTGACACTTTTCGCATAATCCATAAAACTGAATAAGATGATTTGTAATCTTGAAATTAAATTTTTTAGAAAGACCTTTCTCAATTTGATTTAATAGTTCTACTTCTTCATCAATAAAATCCGTATAGTCCATTACTTTGCCACAGTGGGTACATACTAAATGATGATGGTGTCTTATGCCTTTGGATCCTTCTGCTAATTCATAGCGGGCCCTTTTATCTCCAAAATTAAATTTAAAGACCAATCCCATTTGCACCAATAACTCCAACGTGCGATAAATAGTTGTAAGTCCAATAGCAGGATAAACCTTATGAACTGCGAGATATATATCTTCAGCGCTTAAATGCCCAGAGGTTTTGCTCAAAACACCTAATATCACCTCTCTTGGTACAGTTAGTCTATAACCACATCCTCTAAATCTTCCATACCACCAAGGCTGCTGCTTCCAAGATTCTCTACCTCTTGGCATTTCTACCATCTCCTTATTAAAAACGATTTCCATTTTCAATTATACAATAGATTTAAACTTTGTCAAGTTTTTTCAAATTTTAAAAAATTTAAACAGGGAGGGAACTTACGCCTAAGAAAGTTTTGGTCATTATACACATGAATTTCCTAAATACTAATAAGTTCCTAATTATCAAACATAACTTCAACACATGAAAGTGATATATGTTAGTGTTAAACGCGAATCCTTGACTCATAGGAGCTAAACTACTAGAATCCAGACAAAGGAATTTAAAAATATGAAGCTAAAAGAAAAGCAAGGAACAGAGCTGATGTTAGTAAAACATCAGCCAATGAAAATTACGAAGATACATATTATCTATAGGGACCTTTCATTGATTAATTTTACTTATACGTAGTAAAGACCTTTCTTTAGACCCTCTGCCTCACGTGTTCCAATCAAGCCTAAATCATTCGCTTTATCTACTATGCCCCATGAGTGAACACAAATTTTATGGGGACATCTTTTTTTGAATTCATCTCTTACAACTTTCTCATCACATGCTAACCCGTATCCTTTTGACATTGCCAGCGCTAAACATGCTGCATCTGCCTGGTGAATTACAGTTTTACCTATGGGACGGTTAAAATAATGGTAAAATAACTCCTCTTGCTCTTTGCCTTCTATCTCCTCTTCTATTATTAGGTTATCTTGTATATAAGGTGTCAGGTCTATTGGCCCTGCCATTGAAAACTTAGCCTCATTCTTTACTCGTCGCTCAATTACGAGCTCTCTCTTTGCCCAACTTATTAATTTCTCCAACGCCAATAGCCCATGGAAATTTATTATAACCATAGCATCCATTACAATAAGACTGCCATTAAATATTGTCGGCGGACTCATCCTGGGTGCTCCGTCTTATTCTTCTACTGAGTTCCATAGCCTGGTATAGAGGGAGTTCCAGGAATTCGGCAAGTTTTGAAGTGGTAATTCTATTGTCTTGGTAGGCTTTCATGCAAAGGTGAAAATAAAGGGGAGGAAACTTAAATTTGCCTCTTTCTGGCTCGGACATTCCCATAAACTTACGAACTGCACCAACGGGTGTTTCGCTAATGAGCTCTTTTTTTTTACTATCACTTAATAATTTCAAATTGTTAAGCCTGTAAACCATAGCTTGGAAACTTGCACCAAAATAATCTGCAAGATAGATAATATCTTCTGCTCCTAATTCTTTGCCATTTTTTATTCTTATATTAAAAATATCGCTAACTGCATTTTCGGGCATCAAAAATTCACTGGCAAAATAATTGGCAAGGCGCTCATCTAAAGTATTTCTTTCTTTCTCAAATGATATAACACCTAATCGTTCTTTCTGGAAAATAAAATGCCCATACTCATGGACAAGAGAAAAAAGTTGATTTCCTCTGGTGGGATTTACATTAACAAGAATACATCCCCCTATATTCTCATCAAAGGTAAACATTCCAAAAATTCCTCTTTCTTCAGGGATGGGTAGATAAAATATCTTTAAGCCACACCTCTCCCCTAATATCTGGTCAAGATTTCTTACAGGTGCCTGGCCTAAATCCATTCTTTTTCTTTCTTCATCAGCATAGTGCCCTCCCCAGAACCAGAGTCTGTTTTTTTCATACTCGCAGTCTTTAGGTATAGGTGGTCTAATTTTAATTTCCATAATTTTTTCAAGCTCATACATTCTCTGGCAAAGACTTTCAAACTCCGTAATAATCTGAGCTACTTCTCGATCGCCCTTTGTCTTTCTAAAAAGAACCTTAAATCCACTTTCTACAGCCAATTTTTCCTTGAGAAAATAATCTAACGGCCTTCCAAAAAACTCACAAAATCTGTATAGCTCTTTTAACGGCACATCTCGTTTGCCATTCTCAATATCAGAATATCTGGGCCTGCCAATCTTGAGTTTTTTAGCAACTTGCTCTTGCGTGTACCCTAGTGCCTGGCGGGCTTGCTTTAACCTCTTGCCAATAAGAATCATTCTATCTTTCATCCTATCTCTCATTGCAATTTGTCCTATTCTTGAGACATATCGAACTAATTCTATTGAAATTATACAATATTTGTCCTGATTGTCAAGGTTTATTTAAAATCTTTTTTCTTTTTTCGAGATACGACGGGCGAGCGACGAGATGCGAAAAAGAATCACCTCACTAAAGGGACATCCCTGTTAATAGAGAGCTCAATCTTAAAACCAGCATAAGGATGGGGCTGAGAAGTCCGCTGATTAAAAGAATTAATATTATCATAAAACCAAAAGGCTCTATTCTGCTCAGTTTATAAGCATACTGTTCAGGCAGGAGGCCGCTCAAGATTCTGGAGCCATCCAGGGGTGGAATAGGAATAAGGTTAATAAAACCTAATATCAGATTAAGGGCTACTCCATAGAAAAGGATTTTTGCTCCCAGAGAAGAAGCAGAGATGACCAGAAGACGAAAGACCAAAGTAAGAAAAAGAGCCACGGCAAAGTTGGCAGCTGGTCCGGCTAATCCTATCCACATCATATCCCGTTTGGGGTCATTCAAATTATAGGGATTAATGGGCACCGGCTTAGCCCAGCCAAATATAAAACCGCTACCTGTAAACAGGCTCATAAGAATCATAATACCAGGTAGAAGAATAGAGCCAATAGGGTCCAGATGAGGAATGGGGTTAAGAGTAATTCTTCCCGCCTGTCTGGCCGTAGGATCACCACAGCGCTCAGCAACCAGCCCATGAGCACACTCGTGCAAAATAATAGAAAAAATTAGGATTATAAATATCATAAGCAGCGTCATTGCTTTTCCTCCTTGAATTTCACCAGCGTCCTAATTACCTTCCCTGGGAAAGTTATCCCTGATATATTTTATTTCTTCAGCCTTTGTCCCTACTCTCCCATCTAATCTAGCCTTTTTGATCTCCTCTAGAATCTGGGTAAATTTTGGAGAGGGTTTATATCCCATACGTTTTAGGTCATTTCCATCTACCTGAATTTTTGTTCCCTTCAACTTTGATAAATAATGAAATATACGTTTTTCTACCCTTTTCTCTCTTGTTTTGGCTATAGCAAACAAAAGAACTTCCTCTGAAAGGGGCCAGAGAAGATAATAAATAAAACTAGGCTTAAGAGATTGGCTTGTCTTTAACTTCTCTACAATCCCTCCTGCCTCACGCCTGCCTTTAAGGATGGAATCCCTTTCCTCTTTATTAAATCTATATCTTTGGCAGAATTCTTCTACTTCAGACTCATTTAAATCTTCTAGTAATAGAAGAAGTCGAATTAACCACCTTTTTATTTTTTCCTCAAAAAAAATCTCAAAGCGGGCGAAGATATCCACCAGATGATCCAGCTTTTCCTTTTTCTCCTCATCCAGCTCCATTTTGGGATGGATAGTTTTAAGCACGCCCAGCTCTTGCATTCTCTGGATAGCTTTTCCGGGTTTATCCTCTTCAAGAATCTGGATTAATTCTTCCCGAATCCTTTGCCCACTCAATCTCTGAAGTAGGTGATTTTTAAGAGCCTCCTCAATTAACTTTTGAGTCTTATCTTCCATAGTAAATCCATACCTCTGTTCAAATCTTATGGCTCGGAATATCCTCGTAGGATCCTCAATAAAACTCTGATTATGTAAAACTCTTACCTTTTTCTCTTTAATATCAGCCTGTCCCCCAAAGAAATCTATTAAATTGCCAAAATTGGCCAGGTTAAGGTCAATAGCCATAGTGTTTACCGTAAAGTCTCGTCGGGAAACATCTTCACGCAAAGAAGCTGGCTCAACCCTGGGTAAGGCAGCCGGCTGAGCATAAAATTCCCGACGTGAGGTAGCAATATCTAACTTGAAACCATCAGCAAGAGTAAGGACAGCTGTGCCGAACTCTTTATGTCTTCTGAGCTTTCCCCCTACTTCTTCGGCAAATTGAGCAGCAAAGCTAATCCCATCCCCTTCAATAACCAGATCTATATCCAGATTCTCTATCTCTAAGAGGAGATCCCGCACAAATCCTCCTACAATAAAGGCCTTATAGCCTGCCCTCTCGGCAACCTGGCCAGCCTGCCAGAGGAGTTTCCGAATCTTTTTAGGAACTTTTTCTTCCAGCAAAGCCTTAAGATTATGCCAATTTTTCTCTTTTTTTAAGCCTTCCTCTTTTCTATGAAAAGCATCTAAAAGGTCAGAGCCAGTAATAATCCCCACCAGCCTGTCCTCTTCCATTACCAGAAGCCTTCCTCTCTCTTTTTCCATCATCAGTTCTTGAGCTTTTTTAATAGAAATAAAGGGAGCGATGCTGAGAATGTGTGGAGAAATATAGCTTTTCAAAGGAGCCTCTCCAGAACCGTGAGCTATGAGATGCTCTACTTTCTGGCCAGAGATCATCCCCAGCACCTTACCATCTTCCAGAACAGGCAGAGCCTCTATCTTATACTCTCTTAGCATCTCTTGAGCTTCTTTGATTAAAGTCCAGGGAGATGCTGTCTTTACCGGAAAACTCATTATCTTTCCTACAGTAACGTGGGGCTTTATCTTATCCTCTAAAACTTGATAGAGCCGCTCTTCTATTTCCTTGATATCCCCTCCTTTAATAAGGGCGGAAGCAGCAAAATTGTGTCCTCCTCCTCCAAAGAAAGAAAGTATCTCACTTACATTGACAGAAGGGGTTCGAGAACGAGCCATGAGATAAACCCTATCCTTTGATTTAATTAAGGTAAATACTACCTCCAGGTTCTTTAAATCAATGAATTTATGCAAAGGAAGAGAAAGTCCTCCTATAAACTCATCAATTTGGGTAACTATAACTACTACCTCCACTCCATTAATTAACTTCTTCTCGGCCTTCTTTAAGAACTCATCAAGTAAAAGCGTCTGTTTTTCCGTCAGACCCCTATTAAGGAAACTGGAGATTAGTTCAAGGTTTGCCCCTTGAGAAAGAAGCCAACCCGCCGCCTCTAAATCTAAGGGAGTTGTGGAAACAAAACTCAGAGAGCCTGTATCTTCATAGATCCCCAAAATAAAAAGAGTCGCCTCTGGGGCAGTAATGGAAATCTTTTTTTTCTTTATCAAAGAAACAAGAATGCTGGCAGCAGCCCCTACTTCTTTGCAAATGCCTCCGTCGCCCTCTATGTCCTTAGGGTGAGGCGGATGATGGTCATAGATATGAACCTGCACTCCTTTTCTGGAGATAAGCTCTTTGAAAATCCCTATTCTATTAATCCAGCGTGTATCTACGAGAATTAATCGTTTTACCTTATCTAAATCAACTTTTTCAGGGGGGATATCTTGCAGGAGCTTCCCATATAGACAGATAAACTGTTTTACTTCTTTGGCTACTGACCCGGGAAGGGATATCTTTGCCTCTGGATAAAGCTTTCTTGCTGCTACGCTAGAGGCTAAAGCATCAAAATCTGTCCCTGTATGAGTAGTAATTATCTCCATAATCCCTCTCGGTTTGTAGTAGCGGTCGGATTCATCCGACATTGTGCGATAAATCGTACCGCTACATTAAGGATTTTAATTCTCCGAATAGCTTCGCACTCTTTGGCCTGATTCCTTATCAAAAATATGATATTTTTTGAAATGCAACCAGATCTCATCACCAGCTAATAAATTTTCCTTCAAAGCAGTCTGAACATAGATTTCATCTTTATCAATTTTAATCCTCAATATAGTAGCATTTTTTATAGGTATGGGTCTAATATCTACAATCCTTCCCTTGATATAATTATCTTTTTTCTCCTGGTAAACCTCTATATCTTCCGAACGCACGCCAACTATCATTTCTTTAATTTCTTCAGAAATATATTCTCCATCAATAAGATTAATCGCCGGAGTATCCATATCCAAATTCAAAAAATCAGCAGCAA
>JAUWRC010000087.1 GCA_030610745.1 Clostridia bacterium | reverse complement strand
ACTCAGACTTTAGTAGATAAGAAAAATTATCCTCTTCAAAAGAAAAGGGCGATTGAAGTTAACCCACAACTTCGGTAACCCAGCTACCATACAATAAGGTCTGAGACTTTGCGTCCTATTCTTTCGAATAGTCAGCCTTTTTCGATTGTGGAACCAAGGGAAAAATAGAAGTAATAACAGTTCATATAATTGGTTATAATTGAATATAATTATAGTGCAATTTTCAAACATGTCAAGGGGCGTTCCATCCTAATCGCTTGTTTTTCCAAGAGCGCCTTATTCTCGAATTAACTCATGCCAAACGCAATGGGGGAAAACTGGCCGTTATGTTGCTTGACTTGGATCACTTTAAGGAAGTCAATGACGTGTTGGGGCATAGTGTGGAAGATAAGCTGCTAAAAGTTGTGGGAGAGCGGCTCAGTAGGGTTGTGCGCAGGCAGGATACCGTTGCTCGTTTTGGCGGCAATGAGTTTGTATTTGTACTTCCTAAGATAAAACAGGCAGAACACGTGGCGCAACTAGTCCGAAGGATTTTACGAGTCTTTGACGAGTCTTTCTTGGTGGACAGTCACAGGCTCAATATTAGTAGTAGTATCGGTATCGCGCTTTTCCCGGAGAATGGGGTAGATATGGATACCCTAGTGAAGGATGCTGGAGACCGTAGCCCATCTGGCAGCAGAGGCGGGTGGCAGATCTCTCTGTCGCAATAGCTGAGGAGATGAGACTTTCCAGGGACAGAATCGAGGGGATTCGTATAGCTGGACTGGTCCACGACGTTGTATCCCACCAGATTTTTTTAAAACCATCAGCTTGAATTTTTGCCCTTATTGTGATATAATTTGTAGGAGGAATCTTATGGAGGGCGCTTTGAAGAAAAGGACTGTCTCAGTATTGGTTTTGTTGTTTTTCTTCTTTTGTGAGACGGGATTTGTTTTTGCTCAAAATTCGGCAATGTTTGAGGTAACTGCACCATCTTCGGCTCAGGCTGGCAAAGAGATAAATTTTGCCATAGAGATAATTAATGCGGGCAGAGAAATCTGGGAAGGGGAAAGATATTATACTTTTGTGAGAATATATGACAGGCAGAAAAAGGAGCTAACGGGAAAACCGACAATCTAAAAAGATGGTCGGTTTTCCCGTTAGCTCTTCATAGCCTTGTGGGAACCATATTGAGGCTATGCGTCATTGCTTCCCTCTCACTTTAGAAAAAGTGAGTCTTATCTAGAGTTCAAAAATCAAAGAGCAAAAAGACTCTATTAACTGGGCTCGTCATTGAGCCATTCGGTTTCCTTTTTCTGTAAAGCAAGGCTTTTCCTGAGAGTCTTTTCCTCAACAAAGCCCTCATCGAGGAGAATTTCTCCTAAGAGTCTTCTCTTTTTTTCTTTCTGCTGAACCTCTAACGCTTTATCAAGCTGATCATTAGAAAGAGCAGAGATGGAGCGAAGGATCTCTCCTAATCTTTTCTTCTTCTCAAAGTGATCTTGAACGAGAGAGAGGACAAAAGAACCTTTACTCTTTCTTTGAGCTTTAGCTTCTTTCTCAATATCCCCGATTAAATCCTGGTCTTCTTCCTTATAGTAGATGCTTAGCTGCATAATCTCTCGGATAAAACAATTGTTTTCGTACTTTTCAATTATATTATATACAAATTAAGAAAATTGTCAAGTGCTGTTACGTAAACTTGCAAAATCTTCTCTAAGGTCGTATAGTCGTACATTATAGAAATTTGCACTTTAAAACATTTACCTTTAATGCTGAATCTTAAGTCAGCCTAAATCTCCCAAAAACATTAAGGTAATAAGAGAGAAAATTGCTTCTTTTAGAGCGATACGAGAGCTTTCCTTCCATTTCTTTTGGGAGGATGATAATAATTAGGGGCACCCCTAAATATGAACAGATAGAACAACTGCTCGGTAATATTCTGAGAGGTAATCCTACGATCAGCTAAAATGGCCAGGCACTCTCTGATGTATTCATCGATGATAGTGAGTATCCTGAATGTTTGTCCCTCATCTGTCCTTTCTACCATAAAATCATAGCTCCACGCATGATCCTTGACTAAGAAGGACTTCTGCTTCCCGGAGCTTCTTGATTATCTGCTCAGGTCTGTAGCTTCTTCTCGTCATTTCAATCCTTTTTTTTCAACCCTTAGTCTAACACAATAACTGGACCGATTCTAGGGGAGCAGGTCCTAGCCTTTTTTGAAATCACCCTTGACAGTTATTTTCTTTTATATATAATTATAGTTGAAAGTGATTGAAAACACTTTTTTGTAAGAGAGTTCGTACTACTGGCTACCTCTCGCAAAAAAAGGTAGAACTCTGGCTAAGCACTCAAACTGCGAATTCACAAGAGATGTCATCTACGAAGTCCCCTGCACTTTCACTTTAATGTTTTCTATTATAGTTGATAATACAGTTTCGGTCATATTCTCGATTTTTGATACTCTGAATCTTTAATCCTCGACCATCAAAGGTGTTTTATCGAAATAGGGTAAGATTCGAGGTATTTCTTGATTCTCTAAATCAAGAGAAATTCCTTTCTCTAGTTTACTTGGTTCTTCTCGGAGAAGGGGAAGTTACCGGGAAAACCGCCCACTTATTGAGACTGGCTGGTTTTTGCTTGAGTTATTGGTGTCTAACCACAAACTCTTCCCTGTTGTAAGATCCAAATTAGCCTGGAGGAAAGAGAAAAAGGAGGAAAGAAGATGGCAAGGCTTCAAGAGCAAAAGGAAGAAAGTTCTTCAAAAACACTACCTACTCAAGAGAATCCTTTTTTACCTTTAGCTAAACTTCCTCAGATTGTGGAAAGGATCATTTTTGAGAATGGTACTCATCGCTCTTTCATTCTCAAGTATTTGAGTAAAGTAAAGTTAGCGAAGATTGAGAAAAGTTGGGTAAAGCACTTTGTTCTCAAACGAAGATCATTGAACATCTTTTATGCACTAGCTACAATCGATGCTGAACTTGAAAGAGTTATTCCCAAAGAAAAACTCTCTTTTCTTCGAAAACTCCATCCTGCAACCCGATCTCATCTCCTAGAGGTAATAGCGGATGATATCTGGCAGAACATTTTTGATGCGCTCCTAGATGAGCCGGAGTTAAGGAAGTGGAAAAGACTTTTTCTCTCGTAACTTCTTGAAAATGAGCGAAACTATAAAATGTCTTGAGGTTCTTTCTTCGCTTTTCTAAAAGAAAGTAGCTGAGGTGATAGAAATTCTTTTACGAATTTCTTTTCTTCTATGGGTAATTTTATAATATCATAATCTTTTACAAAATAATCAATCCATTTTTCAATTTCTAAGTCTATACATCCAAAATAACCTTGTTCTGTGCTAAATCCTCCGTTATATTCATCTATCCCTGATCTTAGTTGTACATATTTATTTCTAGTAGTCTCTAATAACACATCCAGAATGGTTGGGAAAAAACTCACCTTAATCTTCTTTTCCCTGCCCATATCTTATTATAATCTATAGATAACTACGCCTGTAAAGGCGTGGTACTTTTATAATTCACGCTCCGCTTGTCCTGTAATTTTCGCAGCAAACTGCTCTCATTCCCACCTTCACAGGCGGGAAGTTCCCGCTAAATTAAAACTCAAAATAAGTTCTTCTTTTAGGAGTAGAAATAGGAGTCGATTTTTATCACATATTATTTCTTTCCGCCTTTTTCCTCTTTTGCAATCTCTTGCAGTTCTAGAAGATCTGCTATAGAAAGATCTCCATGTTTCTCCTTAGATTCCTTTTCCTCCTTACCATCAATATTGATCACGATAGCTTCAATACGTGAACTCTCTGCTATCAACTCTAACAATTTCTGTAATTGACCTTCTTTGACATTGAGCACAACGTTCATTTCCCCCTCCTTCAACATTGAAGTTTCTTAAACCTGGTCTTTTTTATTTTCAGGGACCTAGCCTGCCTGTTTTTATTAGGTGTCTTTTCACCTCCTTCATTTTCTGGTAACCCTTGGGAGATTATATATTCTTCAAAACTACTTTCGCCAAATGCCCCTTGGTTCATCTTTATTATTATTTCCCTACAGCCACCAATATGGAGAATGAAAATAGGGTTCTATCTTCGGTAGATCTGGTCGTCATCTGTGTTTTGTATAGCTCCTCACCCATTGAATTTCTAAAAGAACTTTTCTGCTGCTTTCAAAATTCGAAGGTCACACAACAAAAAAGTCCATCCTTTCCTTCGAAAGAATGGACTGTAGCAGTATAATATAACTTCGGTAACCCAACTGCCATAAAGGCCTGTGGCTTTGCGTCCTATTCTTTCGAATAGTTTGCCTTTTTCGATTATATTATTTTAACTTTTGATATTGATCAAAGATCGTATCTTCGGTCCGATATATCCCAAGCATTCCACAATTAACTGTTATTATATAACATAAAAAAATTTTGCAGGTCAGAATTGAATGATTGAATGTTACCATAATTACCTTATATTGACACTCTAGAGCAAGTTTCAAAATCTCACTTCCAGCCACCAGAAATATCCCCTTGTAACGGAAGTTACCATCACTGAAAGCTTATTCCCAGGCCAAAATGAGATAGTGACTCTCCAACAATATATTAAGTCAGAAGAAAACTAGCAATCCTTAACAATTAATTACTATCCTCAGGGCATTATGGTAGATCCTCGCAGGGTTCCTACTTGAACGCTAACATCATTTACTTGTTCTGCTACTGATGGCATTTCAGCAGCCTGCAAATCCGTATCAGCTTCAACCCGGACATATCCGCCTTCGGGCTTACCCACATCAGCGCTCGAGAAATAAATGGTAAACTCCCAAATTTCTCCCACCTGCAAATCCGTAGTACTGCTTGTACCTGTACCTGTGTCGATATCCTTACCTAACCTATCGTAAAAGTGCCCGGTAAGCTTGGCAAAAGCAAGGGTCACGTTTCCGTCATTTTGGGCACGACCCACCAGCTTGGCTTCTGTAGAATAATCAGTCACAAATTTGCACTCCAAAATTTCTAAAGATGGATAGGCTGGCTCAAGCATAGACTCAGAACAGGAGATTGTGAACTCCCATATTTGCCCGGGAGCAAGAGGAAAAGATTCCCCTTCTTTAATGGTTTTGGCAAAACCTGTAGCTAACAAAGCCTCATTCTCATCGTAAAAACTTCCTTTAACTTCCGCATAATCTATCCTACTACTGCCATCATTACGGGCGGCCCCTACGATTTGTGCAGTCAACTTACCCCCTACAACTGTTTTTCCCAGACTATGCTGGAGAATCTCTAGGGAAGTGTTAGGAAGCAATGAACACCCGGCCACAACCACACTTATTGATACTACCAAAAAAACTAACAACAGAAAATAGGTCCTTTTCATTCTCATTCCTCCTTTTTCTAGTTCGAAAAACTAGGTCTCCTTTCACCATTATTCATTAAAAAGCTATTGCTAACATAACTTTTGTTCCGCTGGAACCCTCCTCTTCCGGTACGTATAAGTAGCTTCCTTCCAGTCTCAGTTTTTCTGTTCCGAGAGAGAATCCTGTAATGAGCATCAAATTGACCTTTTCGCTTGTGCCCGATTGTATCCCACCAATACCAATATTCAATTTGTCTCCTATTTGGGCCCCGAAATACGTTACACTTGAAGATTGGTCAGATGTTCTGCCTCCACCACTGAACAATCTCACGTTACCTTTTAACAGAAGTTGAGCTTCGTATGTCATAAACGAATCACCATTCATAGACGAAAACCACTGACCTAGACCAATGCCAAATATCTTTTCTTTTCTTACTTTTTTAACTTCCGTTTTTACCTTGTCTACTTTCTTTTCTTTCAATTCTAGTTCTCTTACCTTCTCCAGCTTGTCTGCTTCCTTTTTCTTTTCCAATTCTAACCTACTCTTCTCTAGTTCATCTAGTTCATCAAGATTAGCTAGTTCCTTTTCTGCAGTTTTCAAATAATCAGAGAAACCATAAGCTCGGCTTTCATTTGCAACTCTCTCGAAACACTCTCGGGCTTTCTCGTACTCTCTATTTTTTTTGTAATCCAGTCCCTTTTGGTAAAGCTCTTCTATTTGAACTTTCAGGGGTTTGCCTTTTTCTACTATACTTTCCTCCTCTAGCCTTTCTGATAGAATATAGGGGGTAATAAAGATTAACAGGTCAGTCTTTTCCTTTTTACTTGTCTTATAGGTAAAAAGAGAACCAATGATAGGAATGCGAGACAAAAAAGGAATGCCTTCCCTGGTCTCCTTCTCGGTCTCCCTTAAAAGCCCACCGATGACAATGGTCTCGCCAGTGTTCACCGCTATCTGAGTTCTGGCCTTCCTGGTTCCCACTATGGGAGGGGCTGCGGGGAAGGGAGGGGCTCCGGTGATCTCACTGACTTCGGACTCTATATCCAAAACTACCCTCTCTTTCCCCTCGATATA
>JAUWRC010000047.1 GCA_030610745.1 Clostridia bacterium | reverse complement strand
TATGTAAGTTCTTTTCAGTTCCTCCCAATTTAGCTAACCTTTTACTGCTTTCTCTAGCAATTAATGCTTCCAGGCCTAATCTGACTAGAGTAGTTTTCTCTTTAATTCCTGTGAGTTTTGATACCTTTTCAATCAAGTCGTCTTTAATATTTAATGTTGTTCTCATAAACTAACTCCTTCCATATAATATATATGCATTATTATGCATCAAATATGCATATATGTCAAGTTTTTTTATTTTAGATAACGGCGGAGCTAAGCTGCCTGAACGAGCGCTGAAAGTGCGAATAAAGGTCGGCTGTAGCGAATTGTTAGGCAACCTGTTTCTTGTGTTGTCCCTTGTGGACAATGCCAAGCAGACCGTCAATCGAGATATCCTCGTCAAGGGTGGGCCAGTGAATTCCATAGCCTGAGGGTGAGATCTCATACATGTCCCGATCCTTCTCCGTGGCATTGAGGAGCTTGCTCGACAACTTTTCCAGCGGGTATTTCCTAGTTGCACCGTCAATCGTCAGCACAAGTTCGTTTTTCTCAAAATGCAACTTATCTACTTCATGATAGTTTTTCATTGCCCCTTCCTCCGTTGGAACTCTCTCCATTGCTCATCAATATACTCAAAATGCTCGAATATAATCTTCTTAATCTCCCTCTTGTTACTTGATGTCATATTGTAGCTATATGCCTCCTCCAAGTCAAACATCTCAGTATCAAGCCAGTATTTGCATTCCTTATCTCCCTTCCTGCAATGAACATGGACTGTCTCATTCCCCTCGTTTGAGTAGAAGAAAAGCCTCCATCCCATGATCATCAATATGGTTGGCATCGCTCACAATCCTTCCTATGCCTAACATTCGAAATGAGCGGTTGTTGGAGCGGCGAAGCCGCGGAAAAAAATCCGCTCGATTGAGCTGTTAGATGTTTATTAATCATTACGTAAGACACGAAATCCTTTTGCAGGCCCGTTGTTGTTAAACAAAGGGAATAATTTTTGTGCAATAATATTAACTTGCGTTTGATGTAATTGTTCATATTCAGGTGTTTTTCCCTGCTTTGCAAAAATCTCATTTTTCTTTTGGAAGATTGCATTTAATTCATCAAAGATTTTCGCGAATCCTGGAAAAATTGACTCAAATAAATGTTGATTGTGAACCCAGTATGCAAAATATTGATTTTTAGATAACTGTATTGAAACACTACCTGTTATTTTTGCGCATAGGAGAAAACGTCCACCAAAAGGTTTTAATTCATGAATGCTACACTTGTTTCTCTCGAGGAATATACATTTCCCTTTAGTTTCAAGACATTCATTGTCTGCAATAAATTTTTTAGTTCTGTTTCCTAAGGAATCTACTCTCGCAGGAACCATCATGAGTACTTCATCTGCATATTTTGGAGAAGCGATAATTAAAGCAATAAGGTACTTTTTTAAAAAATCGGGTAGAGACATATTGAATTTTTTAAGCAAAGGAGGCAGGTCAGATGGAATTAAATCACATGGGATTTTGCAACACTCTCCGCACTGTTGACACGGATTAAAATTATTAATTTTTATATCTATCATGATTATTCATTTCCTTCTAATAATTAATATACAAATTCGTTTTCTATGGTCTTTTGTACTAATTTAATTCATTTATACCAATTATACTATACCAATCTCACATCGTCAACGTAAATTTATTAACTCATTTCTTATTTTGCCTATAATAACATTGAATAGGCAATTCGCTTTTTATGGTAATTTCCAATGGAGGATTCATGATTAGTAAGATTTTACCAGATTTTCAGGAATTTCTTACTTCACGCATCCTCCGTTAAAACCTTATTTCCACTCGGGCTGAGCCGCCCCAGAAATAATGATTCTCTCCTGCCCTGACTTTATCCTCCAGATACCCTCCTTCTAATCCCAGCCTGAGCTGAACATTATCATGCACCTTATATTCCATCCCTGTAAAGAGCTTCCAGTTTTGAGTATCTTCATCTACTCTGCCCAGAGTAAGTTCTCTTTTCTTTGTCCCAAGATTAAAGCCGAGGCTAAGGTAAATTTTATTTTTGAAATCTATAATGCGAGCCAGAAAAGGAATTCTAGCTCCCTCAGGGAAAAGAGTGAAGCAGTCGAGCTTTGCCTCATAAGAAGAGGAAAAGTCCCTGGAAGTGGTTCCCTGGCTAAAATAAGTCTCCTCACCCCCCGTAGATTTATAGCTAAGGGTAAGGCCGAGGTCTCCAGACCCTTTGAATCTTCCCCTCCAGATTAAAGAAGGCTGATGAGTCTTTCTGGAGGATATACCTTCCTTGATGGTTGTCTTCTGAGTATATCCAGCTATGAGTTGGGAACTAGTAAATAAGCGACGAGAAACTCTACCTATGGAAGAAGGTATTTTATTGAGGTCAAAGCTAAGATCAAGACTGGGCCAGATCCTTACCCCTACTGTGTAAGCTGTTCCTTCTCTTATCTCTTTTCTTTTCTCGCGGCTGTAGTCAGAGGCAAGAGAAAGAAAATTAAAAGGCTGCCATCTTTCTCTTAAGCTGAAATTTTCTTTTTCCAGAATTAGCTTTGTCTTCCCATCTTTTAAATCAAGTTCAGCTAGTCCTAATCCCGAGCCCAGGTCAAGAAAAGTAGTAGTATCCTCATAAAATCTCTGGTTTGCCACCTCATACCTACCGTATAGTTTTAAGCTCTTTAAAAGGCCTGATTTTGAGAAAAAGGCTCCTGCTTCCAAAGGTAGAGTAAAGGAAAATTTAGCCTCAGTGAATATATTTCTTTTATCTGGGTCCTCCCAAGAGAAATTATCTTCCTTATATCCGCCTTGAAAGCTAATAGAGGGAGAAAGGTGGAAAAAACTAGCCTGAGAGCTAAGAGAAAGACTCTTTTCTCTTAATTTAGGTCTCTTCCCGCCGCCTTTGAACTCGTCTGTACTTTTCTCGGTATAAACGGGCTTGAGACTTAAGTTTTTTAAAAGCTGGAAAGGAAGACTGATTTGCCATCTCTTTATTTCCTCCTTCCCTGTTTCTATTCCATTCCAATACTCCCTTTCTCCTCCCTCATAGCTAGTTTGAATGAAAGTAGGCAGAAGCGGGAAAGAAAAAGGATTTTTGTATTCAAGAGAGAGCCCCCAGGTTCTCTCTCTTTTTTTCTCCTCTCGAGATGGATAACTGGTGAGGATATTCTGGATTTTAAGGTTTGCCCGGGGCCAAAAAGATGAAGAGGATGAAGAAGAAGGGAGAAAGGCTAGCTCATACTCGCTTTTTTCCTCAACTGTCTTCTCTGCCTCTCCAGTTTCTAGAATCAAATCACCTAACGCCTCTTTTTTGCTCCAGTGGTAAGACAAAGGAGCCCACTTCACTGGAGAAAAATTTACTCCCAGGCGACTTAATTGCAAGCCTTGAGGAGAAGGATTACCTATAGTAGAAAATGTATCTTCTACCTCTTTATATTGGCCAGTAAAAGAGAAAGATTCTCCCAGAACTCCTTTTAAACTTATACTTTTGGCCAGACCCTCTTTTTCCTTGACCTCGGAAAGGAAAATATCATTTAAGTAGATTTCCACCGGGCCCGATGCATCTTTTATCCCAGCCCGCAGCTGCTTAATATTCTTAAAGGAGGGATTTCCCGACCTGGAAAGCTCTGCCAGAGGAACACTGAGCATCTGCCACCCATTCCATCCAATAGGGACTTCTTTCTGGTAATAGTTTCCTGTTTCATTCACATTTGCGCCAATGCGTAAATAGAAATTTTCTCCCTTTCCATCTCCAAAAATCCAAAAATTTATAGTTTCATAATCGCTGTAGTCATAAGACTTAACAAAAGTTTGTTCCACCCATCCCTGCCCTGCCGAAGGAAGGCCCAGGTAAAGAGCTCCTTCTTTTTTCCATTTCCCTTCCCCAGTCTGGCTAGAGCCATACATCGCCTCATAATACTCTCGGAAACCCTCATCAGTAAAGGGATTATATTCTGGATCATCCTCATTATTCACTGCTTTAACCTCAATACTCTCGCTTTCCTGCCAGCGGTCTCCAGAGATACCTATCAAGGCAAATTTAAGAGTTCCTGGCTCTTCCCCTTTTATCCAGAGGCGAAGATGTTTAACCCCGGATTTGACATTATCCCAATTAGTATTGGCAGCATTTTCCAGAGGAAGAGTAATTTTCTTCCAGCCAACCCAATCTATTTCTAAATCTGGCTCTATGCTCCAGTCATAACGAGCGTAATTTTCTTCAAGGGTATCCAGCACTCCATTACCATCTGAATCTTCGGTATCCAATTTGCCATTACCCGCTCCTATAAGCCTTCCCCCCAGGTCAATTCCTGTATCCTCTCCCGGATTAAGCCTTCCATCACCATTTTCATCCTCTGTATCAAAAATACCATCCCCATCAGCATCCTCGCTTACCACTCCCAGGTCAAGAGTAAGAAACTCACCTCCTTCCTCCCCTTTAATCCAGAGTTCCAGAAACTTTCTCTGGCTGTAATCTCTTCCTGCCGAAGAAATAGGATAGACGATACTATCCCAATTACTGGAAGGAGAAAAGCTATAGCTCAGAACTGAAATGGTTCTCTCCTCACTGCTCCAGTCAGGATTAATCTCACTTCCGGCAAGGGCCTCGCTAGAGATTTCTATCTCATCCCTCTTTATCCATTCCTGTGTATCTGGCCTAGCACCAAGCTGCCAGGTATCTTTATCCATAGATAATTCATCAGTGACTTTGGTAGATTCAAAATTTTCTATCATGGCTTTGCCAAAAGTATTGGGATTACGAGTGCTTTTCCCCAATTCTGCGGAGAAAGATAAGTGAAGGGGATTCAAAGAGAAATCATACTGGGCATCCAGCCCCAGCGCCTGCCCAGAAGAGGGAGCAGAATCAAGAGAAGGAACCCTTGAAAGAGAAAAAGCAGCCTGAGAAAGAAAAGTAGACCCCAGAGAAAGTTTCTCATTAGGAGTGAATTCTAGCCGTGCTCCCCAGATTACCCCTTTGCCTCCGGCAAAAGGCATCCACTCATAATCAACTTTTATCTGGGTAGCTTCGGTTATCTGGCTTGGTTCAAGAAAACTCAAAAAACCTGAGGAATAATCAATTAAGTAATCTATATCTTTAGTTAGCTTCTTTCCATTTATATAGACACTCTCACTTCCTGGAACGATATCAGGTCGGAGAATATAGGCATCTAATGCGTGACTATACTCAACATAAATGGTGTACTTATGGCTAGAAGATGGAGGGTAGGCATCGGGAAAAGGAAGAAAAGGAAAAGGCAAAGGTGAAGTAAACTTCAAAATGCCGAGCTGATAGTCTACTGTAAATTCATAATTCGAGGTTACATCCGTGCCGCTTAAATCAAGGATACGCAAAAGAAAACCATCCCTTTGAATCTTACCTGAACCTAAATAGTAATAATTCTTAAGCTCGTATTGAGCATATGAGTCTTCTTGAGCCTTTTTGAGCATCCGATAACCCGTCTCTGGATGCCTGTTTCCATCTTTATCCCGGTAGGAGACGGCTATAACAAAGTTCTCCTTTATACCTCGGCAAAAATTTATCACTCCTTGACTATAATCAAGAAGATAATCCTCTCCGGGGTATTGCTTATCAAAATAGCCAGTATAAGAATCCACTCCCTCCCCTGTCACTGTCATTTCAAGTGAGGTCTCATTGTTAGTTCCATCCTGGTCGTCGATATAGACCTGGGCACTACCTAAAGTAAGAGGAAGATGGCCAGGAGCAAAATAAATCCGATAATATTTTCTCTTTAAATAGGCTGTATCAAGAATATTTTTTCTCTCAAAGCTGATTTTTCCCGTAAAGGTCTTGGTCTCTAAAATCCCCTTGGTTATAGCTCCTATTCCTGTGAGACTGAATTTACCCAGCCCGAGCTTTGCCCTGGCTCCAAAAAGACTCCTGTTATAACTTAAGAATTCTGTGCGCGGCAAACCTAATTGAAGATCACCAACAGCCGCTTCCTTGATAATCTCATCCTCCCCACCTTCATACCTTAAGGAAATCCTCTGCTGCTCTGTCCGAGGGGCGGTATCATCATAGTCCACATTTGCCAGAATCTTCTCCCCCAGCCCTCCTTCTACTTTAACCTGGAGCTCCTGCTCAATATCTGTCTCTGAGGTAGGAGGCTTAGGCTGCGCCCCCGGAGCCCCTAAATAATGGATACTCTTATACTTTACCCCTATCAGCTTTCGGCCAAAAATCTTTAGATGGAGCTTTTCAAAAAAATTTTCTGTATCGGCGGTTTCCTCAGCGGTATTCTCTTCAGCAAGAACGATAATAGTCTCAGCTATTTCCCCATTAGCTTCCGTTCCTTCCACTGCCTCCCCTACCACCGGCACAACAAAACAAAAAACCAGGCTTAAAATCAACAAAACTCTAATCCCTGATTTTATCAACTTCTCTCCTCCTGTGCTCCTATGATACAGAAAATGAGAAAAGTAATCAAGAAATGCCGAAGGACATTTTTCTTAAATGAAAGATTTTCTTGATTTTTTGTAGATATTTGTTATAGTATAAATACTTATAAACAGGAAAAAAGTACTTGTCGAAAGAATAAGAAATGAAAAAGATACTTATAAAGAAAATGCTCAGTGGACCCCGTGTCATTGCGAGCGTAAGCAAAGTAATCTCAGTCTTCATCAGAGATTGCCACGTCGTTCTGAAGACTTTCAGAACTCCTCGCAATGACAGTAGTATACGTACTTTAGTGAATATTTACCTTATAAATGTTATAATAGGTAGTGTTCTGGTTCTTGTTTTGAATTTCAACTGTTATGCTGCAGGGCCGGGAACTACAGCAGCTAGTTTCTTAAAGATAGGAGTAGGAGCAAGAGCCAGTGCTATGGGTGATGCTTTTACTGCTATTGCAGATAATCCAACCGCTCTTTACTGGAATCCCGCTGGACTTATTAAAATAAAAGAGCGTCAACTTTCAGCAACATATAATATGTGGTTTGCTGAAATAAGTCATGGTTATGCAGGCATAGGTTTTCCTCTAGCAAAAGGAGCGTTAGGGGGAGCAATAAACTATTTAAGCATGGGAGATATAGAAGAGAGAGATGAGGCTGGCAATCTTACAGGATCCTTTGGAGCCTCTGATTTCAGTCTCTCTCTAGGATACGCGAGGGAGTTTGGCGATAAATATATATTTGGATTAAGCGGAGGAATAGTTCAAGATACTATTGCTGGTGATTCAAAAACTGCCTTTCTGGCTAGCCTGGGCGGCTTATTTGAAGTTAGTGAGTTTCTTACCCTGGGAGTAGCTTTCCAAAATATAGGTACTAACTTAGGAAACGATCCTTTACCTTTTATTATAAAAGGAGGTCTAGCCTTTAAGCGAAAATCCTTAACTCTGGCTATGGATTTAGCAAAGCCTACCGAGAACAAGATGTACTTCTGTGCTGGAGCTGAATGGTGGATATGGGATATTATAGCCTTAAGGGCTGGGTATAAAACAAATCAGGATATTGGAGCTGGTTTTACGGCAGGAATAGGCTTTAAGAAAGATAAGATTCAGCTTGACTATGCCTATGTTCCTTATGGGGAATTAGGAAGTACTCATAGGGTTTCTTTTGGGATGAGGTTTTGATATTTATTCCTCTCTTGCTTTGACTGAGCGGATGTGCTCATTATAGGGGCCTTCGAGGGAGGCAAGGCGAGCGATATCTTCGCTCATGAGATTCAGAGCCTTTTTTGATAGAGATTGAAAGGTCATTTTCTTAAGGAAGGTTTCTACAGAAAGCCCGGAAAACCTTTTCGCTGAGCCTCCCGTGGGCAGGATATGGTTAGTTCCTGTTAAATAATCCCCGGCAGCCACAGGTGAAAAATCACCAAGAAAGACCGAACCAGCATTCCTTATCTCCTTGAGAACCTCGCGAGGTTCCTCGGTCATTATCTCCAGATGTTCGGGGGCGAATTCATTGGCAAACTGGATAGCCTCGGCGAGGCTGTCAGCTATGAGAATAGCTCCGTAATCCTCCAAAGATTTTTTAATTATTCTTTTTCTAAGGCATTTATCAACTTCGCTCTCTAGGTATTGATAGACTTTGTCGGCTAGCTTTTTTGAGGTTGTTACTAAAACAGCCGAGTTATCTTCAGCATGTTCTACCTGAGAGAGCATATCTCTGGTAATGTAGGAAGGATTAGCAGCCTCATCAGCAAGGATAAGAATTTCACTCGGTCCGGCAGGAGAATCTATGGCTACCTTTCCTAAACTAGAGAGATAGGCCTTAGCTGCATTAACATAAGCATTGCCCGGGCCTACTATCATATCTACTTTAGGAATGGTAGATGTACCGTAGGCTAAGGCAGCCACAGCCTGTACCCCACCTATATTGATTAAAAGATCAGCTCCAGCTATATCAGCCGCTACCATCACCACATCAGCCATCTGGCTACCTTCTCGGGGAGGGCTGGCCAGGATTATCTGGCTGACGCCAGCTATTTTTGCCGGAACTACAGCCATTATTGCCGTAGAGGGATAGCTAGCCCTGCCCCCGGGAACATATACACCCACCCGCTGGATGGGAATAAACTTCTCTCCCAGTTGGTACTTACCCTCACCTTTATTAGCGAACTTATCAACAGACCATTCTTTCCTTATCTGATGCTGGTGAAAATCCTGTACCTGATCTCGCATCCTCTTAAGTGATGCCAGAACATCTGAACTAGTTTTCTTGTAGGCAGCCTCTATTTTTTCTTTGCTAACGATGAAATCCTGAGGGATTAAATTAACTTTATCAAATTTGGCGGTGAATTTTACCAGTGCTCTGCCACCACCCTCTTTGACTTTTTTTATTATGGGAATGACTGCCGAAAGGACCTCCTCCGCCCTTGAAGTTGATCTTTCTAATATCCTCTTCCGCTCATCTTTATTTAAATCCTTTACTCTTTTGGGCTGCTTCATTTACCCCCTCACCTTTTTTCTAGCGTATAGCGTCTAGCGTCTAGTAGCGGTCGGATTCATCCGACAATATGCCATAGCCCGTCCATCTTTTACTTTTGTCAATTTTACCTTGACTAGCTTATTTTTTAGCTCTTCTTCCCCCTCCAGGAGAACTCGGATATAGTTGTCTGTATAGCCTGTGAGTAAGCCGGTTGCAGAGTCTCTTTTTTCCTCTACCAGTACTCTTAAGATTTTGCCTAGAAATTGAGAGATAAAATCCCGAGAAAGATTCTTTGCTAGATTTCTTAACAACTTACTTCTTCGCTTTTTTGTTTTCTCATCTACCCGGGGCCCCATAGAATAGGCTTTAGTTCCTGGGCGAGGGGAGAACCTGAATATGTGGAGTCGGCTAAATCCCAAATCTTGGAGAAAATGATAGGTATTATTAAAATGTGATTCTTCCTCCCCGGGAAAACCTACCATAACATCGCTGGTGATGGCTATGGAGGGAATTTTTTCTCTGATTTTTCTTACCAGCTCTTTATATTGATGAGGAGTATATCTTCTTTCCATGGCCTTAAGTATCTCTTCATCTCCGCTTTGTAATGGAAGATGAAAGTGAGGACATATCCAGGGAGACTGGGCCATAAAGTCTATCAGTTCTGGAGAAAGAAGGTGAGGTTCTAGAGAACTCAGTCTTATTCTTATTT
>JAUWRC010000113.1 GCA_030610745.1 Clostridia bacterium | reverse complement strand
GCAGATAAGCTAGCCATAAAACTTGATTTCAAACAAATCGTATTGGGGGGAAGAATTCCCAGATTTGCTCGATATCTAAAGCATTACTGCCAAAAAAATGATGTTTTAGTAATATCTAATGAGAAGAGAGACAAAATCGCTGAAGGTTACATCAAAGCTACGAATAGAAGGGGGAATGCCCTTGACCCGCAGATAGCTTTTTATCAGAAAGCCGGTATGAAAATAATTAAACTACTTCCTGATTACTTTGAGGACCCTGAAAGTCTAAACTATGGAGTCCTTGTTCTTTGGCCTAATCCCTTTTACGGAAAACCATTTCGCAGATTCTGGAGTTGGCGGTTCAAGTTAAAAGCAAAATCACGAAACACGAAATACGATTAACCAGACACTTAGCATATTGTGTAACCCTACGAGAAAGTGGAGCTAAGTCTTTTCAGTAAAGGCTATTAAGTGATTTGGCTTACTTCCCGGGTAGAGGTTTTTATGCTCAGTGATTCGCCAGGCAATTTTTGTTAGGTAAAATGAGAGAAAAAGAGAAACTTCCTTTTAAGGAACATTTTGGGAAAAATGGTGAAATCACCGAAATTCCCAAAGCTTTTAAAAGTGAAGATGTCCCCATGGCAAAATTATAGCCCAAGTTATAAAAGTCCTTTGACTTGGCCACAGATTCAAAAGCAGGCGTAGTATTACACATTTTGCTAATCGAAGTGGCTATATGACCTGCGTATGAGCGTATTTTGATGTCCGATATTGAAAAAAGGCGGTATTGCTCATTGACGACTATATAAGGCATTCTGGGATTGGAATAATCAATTTTTTAAAAGGATATTTTCATGAAGATATGGTTATTAATAACCAACAAATTACCAAAATTTTAGATAAAGTAATTGCCGGTCCAAAATATCAGGGAGGTTAATAGATGGTAGAAGAAAATAAAACACGAAATAAAGAATTTACCATAGCCTGGAAGGAAAAAAAACTATCTAATAAACAACTTCAAGAAAAGTTTGGCCTCACCCCGGGAGGAGTTAAGTCATTCAAAACCAGACTCAGAAAAAAAGACTCTAGTTTATATATCAAACCCCCTACCAGCAAACCAGCAATACAGCAAACCAACAAGTTGGCAGAGTATAAGAAAGCGACTTATTACTTGGGTCCGGGAATGGTAAAGAAAATAAAAAGATTGGCACTTGATAAAGATATGGATATATCTGAATTGGTTAGAGAGATATTTTCAGAATACTTTCAAAAACATTAATTGCCAGCAAGCTGGCAAGCTGGCAAACCAGAGAAGGACTTGTAATGCAGAATCAGTGTGCTGAGATAAAGATACGGGCGGAGCGGAGAGCAGGGGAGATACTAGGGACACAAGAGAAGCACAAAGGGGCAGCAACGCCCTTCCTCGACAGAAGGGCGTCATCAATTCCAAAATTAAATGAATTAGGTATTAATTATCATCAATCGCACAACTGGCAAGAAATGGCTGAGATACCGAGTAGGCAAGGGTTAAAGGAGAAGAAATTAGCAGTTAAGAACAGATTTGTTTGACAAAATTCTTTAGATATTCTAAACTAGAGTGAGGATTAAAAAATGAAAACTTTAACCAGAAATACAGCGGCTAAAAAACTTGGTGTAAAAGACACGCATTTAATATATTGGGAGAGTCAAGGAAAACTCAAACCGGAGAAGGTTAGGGTAGGTAAAAGTGCCTTAGTGATTTATACCCCTGAACTTTTAAAACGGGCTAAGAAACTTCTATATAGTGGCAAGAGAAGGAAGAAAGGGAAGAAAAAATGAACAAAGAGGAAAATAACATTCAGAGAAGTCTGGGAAGAATCGAGGGCGCTGTAGAGGCGATGAGAGCGGAAATTAAGAACTTAGTTAAAAAAGTAGAGATTTTGCCAGGAATAAAAGACAAATTAGAAAATCATTTAGAGCATCATAAAATTATGTCTAGTAGGTTTTTTTATATCATGCTTGCTGTCTTTGGTGCCATACTTAGTTATTTTGGTTGGATTATAAAAACTCTAAAGTAAAAGAGAAGAGGCCAGCGTAGAGGCTGGCCTCTTTCGTTATAATAACGAGGGGAAGATCTCGGCAAGACTCCCCCGGAAGCAATTTTGGGGCTTTTTCCTAACGGGATTTGAGGGAAAAATATGAGCGTATATCGCTTCACATATATGCCCTGCCCTTTTGTGTATTAAATGTATATCAGAATAATACTTTGTCAAGAGGTCAAAATGAACGAACTAATAATTAGAAAAGAGCAATTACCAGATAATATCGAAGGACTCAAAAACTTCATAATTATAGGAGAAGGAGTTCTGAAAGCGCACAAGTTACAGCTAAATACTATCAAGAAAATAGGAACGGCTCAAGACTATTACAACGCAAAACTAACTGACGGCCAAAAAGTAGCAGAGATAGTCCTTGAGGCTCAGGGGAAGCTGGGGAAGGTGCTAGAGGGGATTGATAAAAAGAAATCATACACTGGGTTCTCTAAGAGGAACTCAGTGATGCCTCCCACTATTACCAAAAAGGAATCTTATATTGCACAATCAGTAATGAAAAATCCAGAGGTAGTAAAAGAAGTCATTGAGAGAGCAAAAGAGAATAAGGAGATTCCTACTACCCGGGAAGTTTTAGAAGAGATTCAAATAAGAATTAAGCAAGCTCACAGAATAAAACCAGAATCGATAGGAGAAATTATTCAACCAAAAGACAAGAAATATAAAACTATAACTATTGACCCTCCCTGGCCTATTAAAAAAATTGAAAGGAATAAAAGGCCGAATCAGGGCCTATATTTGGATTATCCTATTATGACCTTAGATGAAATAGAGGCTTTGCCTATCCCTGAATTAGCAGATAAAAATGGTTGTCATATTTATCTTTGGATTACTCATAAATATTTGTTTAGTGCCCCTAGAATGCTTGATGCTTGGGGGGCTAATTATGAATGTCCATTGACTTGGATTAAGAATGTTGGATTCACTCCTTTTAGTTGGATGTATTCTACAGAGCATTGTTTGTTTGCTCGAATAGGCAATCTTCCTTTGGTAAAACTGGGTAAACGTTTGGATTTCCAGGCTAAAGTGCGTGAGCATTCCCGGAAGCCAGATGAATTTTACAGTCTGGTTAAAGAGGTTAGCCCAGAACCACGGTTAGATATGTTTAGTAGAGAAAAAAGAGAAAGATTTGACCAATATGGATGTGAGATAAATAAATTTGACGCAAAAGAAGTTTAATAGTGTTCCGAAATCTTTGAAATTAGGAGGTGATAGCAATGAAAAATATAGAGGATAGACCTATATATAAACAACTTATGAAAGTCTTGAGATTAGGAGCGAAGATAGCTCCGAGAAAGACCAAGGAACTTTTAGTACGAAATGGTGAAAAATATATGAGTCGCTTTGGAATGTTTTTCTTTTGGCAACTAATACAGAATTTGAAGTTACAAAAGGAATGAAAAAATGGGCTGAGCTGGCCCTTAAAACAGCCAACTTGGGGGCGGGTTTGGCTACTCCTCTCCTGCCCCGGCAAAAGTAAACTACGCAATCTTTGAGCCTCCTTAGCGGAGGCCGCGGGGAGTAGTGCGGTTTTCCTTCCACTGCTCCCCGGAAGGAAAAATCAATATGCAAAATAACTATCTAAAAAAAATAAAGGGGAACGCGACCCCTAAAAATCCCGGAACAACCTGGGAAATGTTAGACAGGCAGGGCGGCTTCGGATCTCTCCTTATCCGTCCTGCCCGTTCTAGCAGAAGGAGAGACAAATGAAAGAACTTTTTAAACTTTGGGATAATGAAGAAAAGAAGGTTATTGAAGTTGAAGCCAAGAAAGTCGGTAGTGAGTGGAAGGCTCGCTGCCCTAAGCACGATGACAAGGTTGATTCTCTCTCCATAAACAAGAAGAAAGAGGTTTATAACTGCTTCGGCTGTCCATTCAAAGGTCACTTATACAATCCTGCCACAAGTCCACTTCACAAACCAAAAAAGAAGGTACTTCCAGAGAAGAAACCTACTATAAATTACAAAATAATGGAGAAGAAAGCCCAGGAATACCTGGGGAATATCCCTATAGGAATAACGGAATCTAGGGGAATCTCTGATGAGACCATAGAAAAATATCAACTTGGCTACTGTGAATCTCATCCTATCTGGCCAAGACATAAGAACTCAATCACTATACCGATATATAAGGATAAAAAGTTGGTAAATATTCGCTACCATAGCCTTGAGAAAGACGCAAATCCGAAAGTCCTGCCTTATCAATCAGGGTTGGAATATGCAACTTGGCTATACCCAGAGGACCAGCTAGAGAAAGATACTCTTATCTTTACAGAAGGAGAGCTAGACGCTTTATGCTGTATATCCCAGGGCTTACCGGCTATTACCAGAACTTGCGGGGCTATCACCTGGAAATCAGAGTTTAATAATTACTTCAAGGATAAGACTGTCAATATCATACAAGATTGTGATGAGCCTGGAAGAGAAGGATCCTTAAAAATAACTCAGGAACTCTCAGAAATTGCTAAAGAAATAAGAATTATTGACCTAGCTTTGAAAGAGAAAGAGGATTTGACCGATTGGTTTGTTACCTACGGGAAGAGTAAGGAAGAGTTAGAAAGAGTCATTGCGAACGAAGCGAAGGATAAATCTATTACACTAGAAGAGTTATTAAATACCTTTAAGAAATGGTTGGAATTGGAAGAGACGGAATATATTGAGGTTATTCTGGCAACAATCCTAAGTAATCAGTTACTAGGGGACCCAGTTTGGTTGTTTGTAATTGGTGCCTCGGGAGCGAGTAAAACTGAAATTCTAAGGTCATTCACAAATATAGAATCAGTTTATACTACGTCAAAATTGACTGCTCAAACTTTAATCAGCGGCAAAGTCCTTAAAGACTTT
>JAUWRC010000033.1 GCA_030610745.1 Clostridia bacterium | reverse complement strand
TGGATAAATATAAAGAGAATCCCCACTCCTGGGTTAAAATTTGGAAACATCATGCAGCCCAACCAGAAGCAGACAGGATAAACCAGGTAGCCCGAGAGAGAAAAGAGAAGTTTCTTCCTTGGTATGGGGGTAAATACAGCTCGGAGTGGTTTTTTTCCAAGTCTTTGCAGATATTGGATGAAGCACCCCAGATTTATGAGGCTGCGGATAGATTAATAGAAGGGGCAGATTGGATAGTTCTCCAGCTCACGGGAAAAGAGAGGCGAAATTCCTGTACGGCTGGTTATAAGGCTCTCTGGAATTTTGATGAGGGCTTTCCTTCTCCAGATTTTTTTAGAGCCCTGGATTCCCGTTTTGAAAATATAGTCAAGGAGAAAATGTCCGAAGATATTTATTCTCTGGGTGAGGTAGCAGGAGGATTGACAAAAGAGATGGCTCACCTTACTGGCCTTCTTCAAGGAACCCCTGTGGCGGTGGGAAATGTGGATGCACATGTATCTGTTCCTGCGGCTAGGATTACCTCGGCCGGTAAGATGCTTATGGTCATGGGTACCTCTATCTGTCATATGATGGTGGACAAGGACCTTCGTATAATTCCGGGACTATGTGGAATAGTAAAGGAAGGAATTCTGCCCGGATATTACGGATATGAAGCTGGTCAATCCGGGGTAGGAGATATTTTTGCCTGGTTTGTGAAAAATTGTGTACCCAAAGAATATTCAGAAGAAGCCGCCAGGAAAGGAGTTGATATCCATAATCTTCTGGAAGAAAAAGCATCCACTTTAAAGCCAGGAGAGAGCGGCCTGGTGGCCCTTGACTGGTGGAATGGCAATCGTTCCATTTTGGTAGATACTGACCTTGGGGGCCTTCTTTTAGGATGTACTCTGGAAACTAAACCAGAGGAAATCTACCGTGCTCTCATTGAGGCAACAGCTTTTGGAACTTACAAGATAATTAACACTTTTGAAGAAAATAAAGTTAAGATAAATGAGCTTTATGCTTGTGGGGGTCTGCCAGAAAGAAACAAGCTTCTTATACAGATTTATGCTGATGTCACGGGCCGGGAGATTAAGATTGCTGCTTCCGCGCAAACCCCCGCTCTTGGCTCGGCTATGTTTGGGGCAGTGGCTGCAGGTAAGAAAAAAGGGGGTTATGATAGTATAGTAGAAGCAGCCGGGAGAATGGCCCATTTGAAAAAAGAACGCTTCAGGCCTGATAGAGAAAACCACTCTCTTTATGAAAAAATCTATGCTGAATATGAAAAATTACACGACTATTTTGGACGAGGGGAAAATGATGTTATGAAGCGGCTAAAAAGACAGCGTATAGCGGGTAGCGGGTAGCGTATAGCTGAGAAAGGAGACATTCTATGTTAGAGGAACTGCGAGAAGAAGTTTACCGGATGAACCTGGAGCTTCCCAAAAATGGGTTGGTTTCTATGACCAGTGGGAATGTTAGTGGTCGAGATAAAGAAACAAATTATGTAGTTATAAAACCGAGTGGGGTAAGTTATGAAGACCTAAAGCCATCCCATATGGTAGTAGTAGATTTAGAGGGGAAGATAATTGAAGACAGTCTAAAGCCTTCCGTGGATACCCCTACCCACCTTTATGTATACCGACATCGAGACGATGTTAATGGCATCGTCCACACCCATTCCAATTATGCCACCAGTTTTGCTGCTTTGGGCAAGCCTATTCCCGTTTATCTTACAGCTATGGCTGATGAATTTGGAGGCTCTATTCCCGTGGGAGTCTATGCTAAGATTGGTGGAGAAGAAATTGGAAAGGAGATTATAAACTCTATTGGGGACTCTCCAGCTATTTTGATGAAAAACCATGGGGTCTTTACTATCGGCCCCTCCCCAAAGGCAGCCTTGAAGGCAGCAGTGATGCTGGAGGATGTTGCCAAAACCGTATTTTTAGCTCTTCTTCAAGGGACACCTGATGAACTTCCCCCTGAAGAAGTAAAAAGGGCTCATAGAAGATACAAGGAAAAATATGGACAGAGCTAAAATCTTCTGGCCTTGGTACAGGTCCACCTTAGTGTGGGGGGATGATATTAGGATATTTCTTTCGCGCATTTTCTAAAGCATTTTCGCTCATGAATATTTCACCATTAGAAACGATTATATGCTGGCCTGCATATTTATCTACAATCTCTTCAAATGCACTATAATCCAAGCATCGTTATCAACTATTTTAAATTTTGCTTTAATTAGCCTTTTCTTGAGCATTTTAATTACCTGTATTTAAAAATATACTATATTTTCTCAAAAGAGGTTCTTGTGTCAAATCTTACGCACATCAAATCTTGTACAAAAAAATTTTTGTTTCTGGGAAGCATTATTTGAACTCTTTTTCTTTTTCCTTAGTTTTTTTCTTATCCGCTGGTATGAGAAAAAAGCCAAAGAAGATAAAGATTATTATCCCCATATAGTAGAAATTATAAGAGAGAATTTCAGAAATATAGATAGCAAAAGAAGTTAGAGTGAACTTGACATATATTGTCATATATGGTAATATATGTATAGAGGAGGTGATTCCGATGGTAAAAGTGCGAACCACTGTATACATAGATTCCAAAGATAAAGTAAAGATCAGAGAACTTTCTCAGAAAACTATGATACCCGAAGCGGCACTCTGGAGAAAAGCATTGAGTCTTCTACTTCAGAAATATAGAACAAAACCTTTAGATAGAGAGAAGATATTAGGAACTCTTCGTGAAGATTTCATAAGATATAATATATCGAAGGCATATGATAAATACAAGGAGGAGGAACGAAAACTTGAAAAAGAGTTACATTCTTGATACTTCTGCCCTAATCACTTACTTTAGTGATGAACCCGGGAGTGAAGAAGTAAATACTGTGATAATGGCAGATAATTCGGTTAATATTTCTGAGATAAGTATAATGGAAATTTATTATATTTTTATCAGAAAAGCTGATGGAAATAAAGCCCGAGAAGTAGTTCGAAAAATAGAGGAGTTGGGCATAATAAGTATCGAAATTTCCAGAACTATATTGTTTAATGGAGCCAGAATAAAAGCTCAACATCCCTTATCTTTGGCAGATGCTATAATTGCTGCTACTGCAATCGAACTCCAAGCACAATTAATCCATAAAGATCCGGAGTTCAAACCTCTAGCCGATAGAATAAGATTAGTGAGTCTTGTCTAATTCCGAAAGAAGTTTTCCTGACACATCGACTCTACCGTACTAGCATTCTTTTCTGTTATTTTCTATTTTATTCCTATAAACCCTTCCGTATCAAACTCTACTATAGAGTTCAATTATTATACAGGAATGAGAAGGGAAGTTATAATTAAACCTGGAGCCAACATTTTTAATCATTCTAGTTTTTATCTTGATTCTTTCTGGGTTATCAAAGTCATTTATGGCCATAACACTGGGTCCGTTGAGCTCATAGACTTTTCCTTCCTTCTTGGGAGAAAAGCCTTCTATGGATATAGGGCACTCTATATCTTCTTGTTGATGGTAATTAACTGCAGCAATGTATAACTTATCTTTGTTTCTATTCAGACTCACAGAGGCATCTAAATAGGGAACATTGCTCAGTTTGAATTCTCTCTGGCCCAAGAAACCTTTTCCTTCAATATCATACGTTTCTGATGTAACCAAAGTATCTAATATTATTTCTCCCGTATGATTAACAAAAAGTTCAAAGGCTCTGTAAATAGAAGTAAGATAAATACCCTCTTTACCTGTATGAATGGCTCCCAGTACATTTACCAGTTGGGCAAGATTGGCCATAGTTACACTCTGAGATAGTCGGTGCAGCACTATAAATACTCCGGCGGCGAATAATCCATCCTTCAGAGCATAATTTTCCTCAAGACCATTTTCTGGTGTACTCCTATACCAGATATTCCACTCATCAAGAGCAATTTCCACTCTTTTCTTTTCTTCTTCTAGAGGTTGAGCTATCTTTATAACACTCTTTAAAGTTTTTAGCCTCTTTTCAACCCAGTAAACAGAAGCTACTGTCTCATAATAGTTATCTGAACCCAGATACTGATGATTAGAGATATAGTCTATATATTTTCCCGCAGTTTTGATTACTTCCAGGTCCCACTCAGGATCATCAGCTCCCACAGCAATGATTTTTATGTTCGGATCAACCACTTTCATAAACCTGGCATATTCTCTTAAGACTTTAGCGTACTCTTTGGCTGATTTATAGCCTACCTGCCATTCTCCATAATTCTCGTTTCCTATTCCCCAGTATTTGACCCGGTAAGGTTCGGGGTGACCATTTTTTCCCCGTAATTTCGCATAGTAGGTATTTCCTGTACTATTGCAGTACTCCAGCCAATGGATAGCTTCATCTAAACTGCCGGTTCCCAGGTTAACACAGATATAAGGCTCGGCTCCGATCACTCGACAATACTCAATAAACTCATCGGTGCCAAATCTATTTGTTTCTTCTTTATTCCAGGCTAAATCGAATCGCACCGGCCTTTCATCTTTTTGCCCTATTCCATCCTCCCAATGATAATTAGAGGCAAAGTTACCTCCCGGCCAACGCAGGAGAGGGCATTTTATATTTTGTACTGCCTCTAATACATCTTTTCTGAAACCTCTTTTCTCAGAAAGAGAGGAGTCTTCCTAATAGATTCCTCCATAGATACATCTTCCCAGATGCTCAATGAAGTGCCCATAGATATTAGGGTCTATCTTTCCAATCTGTCTTTCTGTATCCACTTTGATTTTGTAGCTTTCCTTCATTTATCCTTCTCCTTTTTATTTAAATGAGCGCTGTTCTCGATGTCTTGAAGCACCTTCTTTGAGGGAGGCGATGTTTCGCGCATTTCCTCTCTCAACTCATTGCTCTGCTCGCTACTTTCCCTGACGGATTTGCAGGAATCCCTTATTATCAATCGAGGTTTATAAACAAATTGCTGAGGCCGACTCGTATTGACATTTTCAATAAGTTGCAGGAGTATTTTTCCTGCTTTTTCCCCCATCCTACCTTTGGGATGGGCCACTGTAGTTAAAGGAACCTGCGAAAGTATGGCTAAATCAGAGTCATCAAATCCTACTAAAGAGATATCCTCGGGTATCTTTAATCCCAATTTGGTGATGGCTTTTAAGGCTTGAAGAGCAATTTGGTCATTGTAGCAGAAAATAGCCGTAGGGGGTTTCTTTATTTTAAAAAGTTCCTTGATGAGGGAAGAAGTGGGGTTTTTATCTTCAGGGAGGGCAAAGCTTTTAACCAGCTCCTCAGAATAGTCTACTTTATATTTTTTCAAGGCTTTCTTATACCCTTGGAAACGTTTTGCACTAGGTAGATGGTCTGATTTATAAATAATGCCAATTCTTCGATGCCCCAGCCCCAGTAAATATTCGGCAGCAAGATATCCCCCTAATACATCGTCCACACGCACATAAGATGAATTGAGTTCATCAAGATAACTATCTATCATTACAAAAGGAATTCCCTTTTCTTTTAGCTTATAAAAATATTTAATATTAGGGCTGGGGAGGGCACTTTTTGTAGGCTCGATAATAAGCCCATCAACATTTCTATTAATCATATCTTGTAGGTGAGCAGCTTCTTTTTCTAGACTGTGGTTGGCATTCCCTAAAACTATGCTGTAACCTTTCGGATGAATAACATTATCAATTCCGTGAATGATACGAGGAAAGATATAATTAGATACAACTACACTTATTACCCCTATGATGAAGGTTTTTCCGGGAGTCCTCTTAAGCCGCTCAGCACAAAAGGTCCCTATTCCCGGCTCTCGGTATAGCCATCCCTCATTAACCATACCTCCAATAGCCTGGCGAACAGTATGCCGACTTATTTTATATTTACTCACCAATTCGCTTTCCGATTGAATCCTCTCGTTGGGTTTAATTATACCTTTTTTGATAGACTCTTTTATGATTTCCTTTAATTGGTGATACTTGGGAAGGGGACTTAGAGGATCAATTTTCATATGTTTTATCTACTCCTTTGTGTACATTTATGCACGGATACATATACGGTCATCCGTACTACATTATTCATTATATAAAAGATTTTATTTTTGTCAAATGTAAAAAAACAGGTGTTAATTAAAGTTTAATTAACAAGTTCTAAAGGATTTCTTGACTCATAAGGGTTAAATTATTAGAATAAAGGCGAGGATCAAAGAAATCATAGCTGGCTTTCCTTCGGAATCAGCCGCGTGAATGGTTAATTAGTGAGTGATTAAGGTGCAAAATTTATGTCTTTAGTAATTGGAGAAAATATATCAAAGTTTTACCAGGATAAGCTGATTATAGAAAAAAGCTCTTTTCAAATAAATGTAAAGGAAAAAGTCGGCCTTATCGGCGCTAATGGAGTAGGGAAAACAACTCTTTTAAAGCTTATCTCTGAGGAAGTAAGACCTGAGGAAGGAGAAATTAAGAGAAGAAAGAATTTGAAGATTGGTTATTTAGCTCAGGAGATAAATTTTGGCCCTGAGAAGACTATCTACGAGGAAGGGCTAGAGGCTTTTGGTGAAATCCTCCTTATCAGGGAAAAGATGCATAACTTAACCAAAATGATGGAGGAAGACAAGGCTAATCTTGAAAAGACCATTAATGAGTACGGTAAGCTTGAGGAAGAATTTGAAGATAAAGGTGGATATACCTATGAGGTTCGGCTAAAAGCTGCTCTCATTGGAATCGGTTTTAAGAGGAGCAATTTTGAGAGATTGGCGGAGCATCTCAGCGGAGGAGAAAAAACTCGACTTGCCTATGTCAAACTTCTTTTAAGGGAGCCAGACTTACTATTATTAGATGAGCCCACCAATCATCTTGATATTGAGGCCACCGAGTGGTTGGAGGACTATCTTGCTAATTATAAAGGGGCCATGGTTCTTGTTTCTCACGATCGCTATTTTCTGGATAGAACTGTAGAGAAAATATGGGAGCTTGAACAAGGAAATCTGAGGCATTATCAGGGTAATTACACTCATTGCTTAGAGCAAAAAGAGGGGAGAACTAAGGAAGAGGAAAAAAGGTATAAACTCCAGAAAAGAGAGGTCAGCCGTCAGGAAGAATTTATCAGAAGAAATATTGCCGGGCAGAAAACAAAGCAGGCTCAAAGTCGAAGGAAAATGCTGCAAAAGATGAAAAGGGCCCCAAAGCCCCAAAAGGAAGAAAAAATAACCATTAGGTTCTCTTCTGAAGTAAGGGGTGGCAATGAGGTGCTCGGAGTATCGCATCTTACTAAGTCTTTTGCCGGAAAGCCCCTTTTCGAAGATTTGAGTTTTAAGCTTCAAAGAGGTGATAGATGGGGGATTGCAGGGCCTAACGGCACAGGGAAAACTACTCTTTTAAAGATAATTATAGGAGAAGAAAAGCTTGATAATGGCCAGATAAAAATAGGTAAAGGTGTGAAATTTGGCTATTATGACCAGTATTTAGCCGAGCTTAACCCTCAAAATTCTATTCTGGAGGAAGTATGGCTGGCAAACCCTAAAATGGAGAAAGAGAAGCTGCGTTCTTTTTTGGGTAAACTCTTGTTTACCAAAGAGGACGTCTTTAGTTTTATAGAAGATTTGAGTGGTGGTGAACAGGCCAGAGTACTTCTGGCTAAGCTGATGTTAGCCAGGGTAAACTTTCTCATTCTGGATGAACCTACCAATCATCTTGACATAAACTCCAGAAGAACTCTGGAAGAAGCTCTTTTAGAGTATGAGGGAAGTATTTTAGTTGTTTCTCACGACAGGTATTTTCTAGATAAGATAGTGAAAAGAATTCTTTATTTTGGTAGAAATGGCGAGGTTAAGATGTATTTGGGAAACTATTCTTGTTTCCTCGAAAAAAGGAAAAGGGAGTTCCTGGAGAAAAGAAAGAAAGAGGGGATACGAATTCGTAATTTTGACAAAAGAGGAAAAAAGCCTTAGAATTCTCTTACCATTCTCCATTATGCGATAAATCGCATCGCTACCATCAATGAACTATGAGCTATGAACTAGCAAAAAGCAAAGGAATAGAAAGAATGTTCACTCTCTCCTCTTCCCCTCATATCAGGGATAAAACTACTGTAGCTCGAATAATGAGGGCGGTGATAATAGCTTTATCCCCTGTGGTAGCAGCGAGTATTTATTTTTTTGGCCTAAGAGCAGTGGAGCTGCTCCTCGTTTGCAGTCTCAGCAGTATAGCTGCAGAATACCTCTTTTTAAAGCTCAGAGGCAAGGGTCTGCCTGGCGAACCCAGTGCCTTGCTTACGGGCCTGTTATTGGCTTTGGTTCTTCCTCCTTCTTTCCCTCTTTGGGGGGCCGCCTTAGGAGCAATTTTTGCCATCATTATTGGTAAGCAAATCTTCGGAGGGTTGGGTTGTAATATATTTAATCCTGCCCTCATTGGAAGAGCCTTTCTGGCAGCTGCCTTTCCTGTTCTTATGACTACCTGGGTACACCCATTTACTCTGGATGCAGTGACTACAGCTACCCCCCTCGGACTTTTGAAATTTCAATCTCAGCTAACTCCCGTTTTGCCATTATTTTTAGGTAATGTTGCCGGCTCATTAGGAGAGACCTCCAGCCTGGCTCTTCTCATAGGAGGAGCCTATCTACTTCTTAAAAGATATATTGATTGGAGAATTCCCTTTTCTTATCTTTCCACTGTAGCTTTATTAAGTACAATATTTTATCTCATTAATCCCCTTTACGGTGCTCCTTCTTTCCACCTATTTGCCGGTGGACTAATGCTCGGAGCTTTCTTTATGGCTACTGACCCTGTAACCAGCCCTCTGAGTAAACAAGGTAGATGGATCTTCGGTTTAGGGGCAGGAATTATAGTAGTGATAATTCGCAGATGGGGAGGATATCCAGAAGGGGTAATGTTTTCCATTCTTCTTATGAATGCTCTTACTCCTTTGTTAGATAGATATATTAAACCAAGGAGATTCGGAGGAAGATAATTTGAGAAAATCAGTCCAGATGGTTCTGGTTCTATCTATAGTGGGAATAGTTTCGGGAGGGGCTCTGGTAGGAGTATATAGATATGCTCAGCCCAGGATAGAGGAAAATAAGAAAAGAGAGATTCGCCAGGCTATTTTTAAGGTTATACCAGAGGCAAAAAGTTATGAGATCATAACAAAAGATGGTCGGTTGATTTATAAAGGGCTGGATTCTTCAGGAAACCTGGTAGGTTATGCCTTTCTAGGAGAAGGAGCAGGATATCAGGGTAAGATTGAAATAATGATCGGGATGGATTCAGTCCTGGATAAAACCACAGGGATTCAGATTTTAGAATCGATAGAAACCCCTGGTCTGGGAGCAAAGATAACTTCGGAGCCTTTCCGAGACCAGTTTAGAGAACTCTTAATATTACCCTTTATCGAATTGGTCAAGGGAAAAACAAAAGAGTCTAATCAAATTCAGGCTATCACCGGGGCAACCATTAGCTCTCAGGCGGTAGTAGATATTTTGAATAAGACTATTAAAGAGGTGAGAGAAAGGTGGAAAAATAAATGAGCCAGATATTTGGACCAGTACCTTCAAGGAGATTAGGTCTGTCTTTAGGTATAGACATAATTCCTTTTAAGACCTGCACTTTTGACTGCGTCTATTGTCAACTGGGAAGAACGACTAATAAAACAATACAGAGGAAAAAATATATAGCATCTGAAGAAATTCTCAGAGAACTGGAGAAGGTCCTTAGGGAAGGCAAGAAGATTGATTATATTACTTTCTCTGGTTCGGGAGAGCCCACCTTGAATCTTGAGATAGGTGAGATGATTGCCGGTATCAAAAAAATGACCTCTATCCCTGTAGCTGTATTAACCAATGGAACTTTGCTTCATCAACCCCAGGTCCAGGCCGATTTGTTAGAAGCAGATTTAGTCGTTCCCTCTTTAGATGCAGCATCTGAGGAGGTCTTCAGAAGAGTAAATCGTCCCCATTCTTCTTTAACTATAGGTGGGGTGATTAGAGGGATAAAAACTTTTTCCAGAAACTTTAAGGGTAAGCTCTGGTTAGAGATTATGCTGGTTAAGGGAATGAATGATTCAGAGAAGAGTGTAAACCAGATAAAAAAAGCAATCAAGGAAATGAGGCTAGATAAGATTCAGTTAAATACAGTTGTACGTCCTCCTGCAGAAGAATTTGCGCAAGGCTTGAGTTGGCAGGATTTAGAAAGAATAAAGTCAATCCTGGGAAAAAGATGCGAAATTGTTACAGAGCTATCAAAAAAGCTTAAACAAAGGGCTTATAAGGGGGATATAGAAAAGACTATATTGACTATGGTAAAAAGAAGACCGCTTACTCTGGCTGAGATTTCTTCCTCTTTAGGACTGCACCAAAATGAAGTAATTAAGTATATAGGGTTATTGGAAAGGGAAGGTCAAATCAAGAGGCAGATTTACCGGGAGAAGAGGTATTATTGCTAGCGAGATACGAAACAATGAAATTACCTCCATGGATTAAGAAAAAAGCGCCAAAACAAAAGGTCATGCAGGAAATGAGAGAACTTCTTCGTGGTTACTGCCTGTACACTGTTTGCGAGGAGGCAGGATGTCCTAATATAGGGGAGTGCTTTGAGCAAAGGACAGCTACTTTTCTAATTCTGGGGGATAGGTGTACTCGTAATTGCCGATTTTGTGCCGTAAAAAAGGGAATCCCCCTTCCTCTTGATACCAAAGAGCCGAAAAATGTAGCTCAGGCAGTGAAAAAACTAGGACTGAAGTATGTGGTAATAACTTCGCCTGCCAGGGATGACTTAGCTGATGGGGGAGCAGGCCAGTTTGCTCAAACTATAAGAGAGCTCAGAAAAATCAATGGCGGGAGGATTAAAGTTGAGGTTCTTATTCCTGATTTTAAGGGATGCCTCTCTTCTCTTAAGAAGGTAGTGGAGGAAAGGCCTGATGTTCTCAATCATAATCTGGAGACAGTTCCCCGACTTTACTCTGAAGTTAGACCCCAGGCAAATTATTCCCGTTCTTTGAAGTTACTAGAGCAAAGTAAAGAATTGGATTCCTCTATCCATACTAAATCTGGCTTAATGGTAGGGCTGGGAGAAAGTTTTGAGGATGTCATTGAGACAATGAAAGATTTAAGGGGGGTTGATTGTGATATTCTCACCATTGGTCAGTATCTAAGACCATCTCGGGAGCACCTTGAGGTAAAAGAATTTATAAGACCAGAAAAATTCAAAGAATATGAGGAGATAGGTCAATCTCTAGGTTTTTCCTATATAGCCAGTTCCCCTTTTGTAAGAAGTTCTTACAGGGCAAAGCAGGCATTTGACTCGTCGCTCGTTGCTCGAAAAAAAGTCATAGCTCGTGGCTCGAAAAAAGCTGTACAGTTTTTTGAAGAGTAGCAGTGCGATTTATCGCACATTGGAAGCTCTTACAGCTTATAGCTTACAGCTTATAGCTGAAGGAGTGTAAGGGAATGCAAAGGAGATGAGGTTGGGTAAAATTAAAAATTTTGTTAAAAAGTTAATACGAATTAAGGATTCTCCGCAGAAAATTGCTCGGGGATTTGCTATTGGTGTATTCTGGGGAATTATGCCTACTTTTGGGTTTGCTATAGTCTTTTCTCTGCCCACAGCTATTCTTTTAAAGGGAAATAAATTAGCTGCCGTGGTGGGTACTTTTGTAGCTAATCCTTTGGCTACGCCCTTTATTTATGCCTTTGAATACAAGATTGGTCAGTTAATTTTGAGGACTGCCCCCTTACCTCTTTCCTGGGATTTCTTCAGTCTGAAGAGTTTGTTGAATTTAAGCAAGTCATTTTTAATAGGAGGAGTTATTTTCGCTATAGGTATGGCACTGTTGACTTATATTCTGGTGTTACAAATTATCGCCAGATATAGAAGCCGTCATCATCCAACTTAAAGGGGCAGTTTTCCTTGCCCGGTTTGGGGCAGCTTTTTGCCTAGATATTTATAAAGAAGATGAGTAGCTGTTCTTCCTTTGGGAGTACGGTTAATAAGTCCTTCCTGAACTAAATAAGGCTCATAAACCTCCTCTAAGGTGTCAGGCTCCTCATTGACTGCCATAGCTAATGTCTTCAGTCCTACCGGCCCTCCGTTGAATTTGTGGAGAATAGTCTC
>JAUWRC010000141.1 GCA_030610745.1 Clostridia bacterium | reverse complement strand
GAAAGGAAGACAAGATATATGGATGCAAAAGTGGAAAAAGAAAAAGAGTTAGCTCTCAAGGGAGGAAAACCAGCAAAAACTACCCCTAATTTACCTATGTTTCCTGGAGGAGTGGAGATTGGAGAAGAAGAAAAAAAGGCTGTTCTGGAAGTTTTAGACCATAAGTATCTCTTTCGCTATTATGGACCCAAGGATTTTCCTTCCAGAGTGAAAATGTTAGAAGAGGAATTTGCTCAGAAAATAGGGATAAAACATGCTCTAGCAGTAAATTCTTGCACTTCAGCTCTTATCACATCTTTAATAGCGGTGGGCGTGGGTCCCGGGGATGAAGTAATTATACCTGGATATACTTTTTTTGCCTCCTGTGCTGCGGTAATTGCCGCTAAAGCTATTCCCATAATAGCAGAAATTGATGAGTCACTTACTCTGGATCCCGAAGATCTGGAAAAAAAGATAACTTCCCGCACTAAAGCAATAGTTCCTGTTCATATGCGGGGGGCTCCCTGTCAGATGGATAGAATTATGGAAATAGCCAAAGAACATAACTTAAAAGTAGTAGAAGATACTGCCCAGGCTTTTGGAGGGAGCTTTAAGGGGAGAAAACTGGGTACTTTCGGAGATTGTAATGCTTTTAGTTTTCAATATCATAAAATAATCACTGCCGGTGAAGGTGGCATAGTAGCTACCAATTATGATTTATTTTATGAGAGGGCTCAAGGTTATCATGATACTGCTGCCTGTTGGAGATCGGATCGCTTTGCTCCAGCTCGCTATGAGGGTGAGCTTTTTCCAGGAGTTAATTTCCGTATGCCCGAGTTAATAGGAGCGGTAGCTAGAGTTCAATTAAAACGCCTTGAGGGGCTTATTGCTAGAATGAGGAGAAATAAAGCCCGCATAAAAGATGCTATTGGGGATATAGAGGCTCTGAAGTTTCGCAAACTCAATGATCCAAAGGGAGATACAGGTGTCGCCCTTATTCTTTTTTTACCCACCGTAGAGATAACTAAGAAATTCGCTAAAGCTCTAAAGGCAGAAGGGATAGAGGCAAGTTCTATATACAATAAAGGAATACCAGACTGGCATATCTATGCTCATTGGGAATTCATCATAAATAAAGAAACAGCTACCTCGGAAGGTTGCCCTTATAGCTGTCCCTATTATAAAGGTCCAGAAATCAAATATTCGCCTGATATGTGTCCTAATACCCTGGGTTGGCTGGGCCGCTCCATTCATATAGATATTCCTCCTCAGATGAAGGGGGGAGACTGTGATATGATTGCAATGGGTATCCGAAAGGTAGCAGAGGCATATCTGTAAGGGTAGGTTTTTCTTATAAAGAGGAGAAACGTGATAAAGATAGGTGTGTGTATAGAGACAGTATTTACAGAATTGCCTTATATAGAGAGGATTAAAAGAGTAGCTAAAATAGGCTTTCCAGGGATTGAGTTTTGGTTTCACAATCGTCGCTTTGACGGAGCCAATCTCTTAGAAGAAATAAAAGACATCAGTGCTATAGCCAAGGTTGTTAAAGACTTGGGCCTTGAGGTGACTGACTTTGTGGTAAATTCTCCTGAGGGAGAAAATGGAGGGTTGCTGGTAAAGCCTGAGGATAGGGAAAAGTATTTAGCGAGACTAAGAGAGCTAATTCCCCTGGCTCATAGGCTCAATTGCAAGAAGTTAATAACCTGCACCGGTAATAAAGTAGAAGGCCGAAGTTATGAGGAGCAGAGGAAGAGTGTCATTGATACATTGGAGCAAGCCTCTAAGATAGTAGAAAAAGAGAACATAATCTTAGTCTTAGAGCCCTTGAATACTCTGATAGACCATCCAGGATATTTTCTTGATTCGGTTAGAGAAGGGGCCAAAATCATAAGAGAAATCAGCCATCCCCACATTCGCTTATTGTTTGATATCTATCATATGCAGATAATGGAAGGGAATATCCTATCTACCATCGAGAAGAACATCGACATTATCGGACACTTTCATGCCGCTAATGTCCCGGGAAGACACGAGCTTTATCTCGGTGAATTAAATTATCCTAACATCATTAAGAGAATAGATGAATTAGGCTATGAGGGCTACATAGGATTAGAATATTTTCCCAGTATGGATTCTGATAAGTCGTTGAGAAGAGTCAAAGAGAGAATATCAGTTTAATTCAATTTTTGTCTGTTTCCTATAAGCAATTATGGAAGCTAAGAATAAGGCTAGAGGGAGGTGAAAAGCAGGTAGGCCGTTAGCTGAGGCGAAGGAAAGCTTTCCGATAACTCAAGGAGGCATTAAGTGAATAGTATCAAGGAAGAAAAGTTAGTTAATCTTGTGGAATTTGGGGAAATTAAGTGGTGGTCAGGGAAGAAGCCAAATGAGATTGAAGGTCATCTCATTGAGCCTTCTAGGGATGAAGAAGACGTTCTCTATTGGCTTCCAGCAGCAGAATCTGAGGAAAGTGAGTCACATATAGGAGTAGAGTGGAATGAGCCAAGAGATGTATATAAAATACAGGTAACCTATAAGGATAACCAATCTGTTTCAGATCCAAATTCAGTAAAGGTGCAGTATTGGCAATATAGTTGGCCAAACCCTAGCCCCGAAAGATGGAAGGGAGCAAGGCGGGGTTGGATAGAGGTGGATGATTCCTGGCATGGGCGGTGGGTGACTGCTAACACTAAAGTAACGGTCAATGAAAATAAACGTATTTATAGCTTTGAGTCTCTTGATATTACCGAGCTATTTGATGAGCGAAAGTTAGAGGAAATGGATTATGAGTTTTATCATGCTCTGCTTGAGAGGACTGAACGTCAACTGGAGGAAGCCGAGGATTACAATCCCGTATTTCGAAAAACTTTAAAGGTTCGACTGGTCTTTGGAGATAGTCTTAAGCCAGGAATTACTGAGTTTAAAGTATACTCCAAGTCTTTATGGAAGGAAATAGCTGGGGATGTTTTTTTTGGATGTGATGAGAGAAAGGACACCGATTGGTCGGGCGCTATTGAGGCTTAC
>JAUWRC010000069.1 GCA_030610745.1 Clostridia bacterium | reverse complement strand
CTCTAAAGTTTTGATTCCTAAGTCATTCGAAGGCAGAGCGATAGCTTTAGAACCATATAAATTCGAACGCGAAGATGGCACTAATGGAATTATGTTCTCTATCAATAAAATGGCAGTATATTGTAAAAAATATGAAGGTTTTGAGCTATTTAAAAAAGAGACGATGAGGATATTTTCTATCTTTGGAGAATTATTTAAGATACAAAAACTTAATAGAACAGGGCTGCGTTATATAAATATTATACCTTTTACAAGGGAAAAAAATGTTATCCCTATAAAGAATTACTTGAATATTAAAATAGATTTACCAAAATCCATACCAACCGATTTTGAAAATCTAAATATAATTTTTGTATCTCAAACTGAAGAAGGAAGTATAACCACACGTATTGAACCCGCTATTTCACACGATCAAACTCAAGAAGCCATTCTTTTAGATTTTGATTATGCTAAAAAAGAAAACTTGGATTTTAGCTCAATAGATAAATATCTCAATGAAAGTCATCAACATACAAAATATTTATTCGAGGAGTTAATAACTGACGATTATAAAAAAGTCATGCGTGGCGAGGTGATATAATGAATCTTTCATTGGTTGAAGATACTTATGATGTGATAAAGGAAAGAATGGCATATGTGCCAGAAAATTATATAAGCTCCGGTGTTTCAGAAGTTAAAACAGCCCCTGCGATTGATTCACGACAAGTTTTTATCCAGAGTAGAAAGCATCAGCCAGTCCCCATATGGAGATTGCAAGTAGAGACTAAAAAGTTTTATATTCCTAGACCCATATCAGTAAAAGTTTATCGTGATGAAGATTTATTTTTTGCTGAGAATGAAAATCTCGTTGTTTGCGGTACAGGGGATACTCCCCAAGATGCTTTACAGGATTTATGCGTGCATATTATACATTTTTATGAGTACTACAAGAAGCTTGATGAAAGTAAACTTGCAGGAGACGCATTGAGACTGAAAGAACTCTATCAGAATTTGCTTATTGAAGAATAATATGCAGATTGAAAGAAGAATAATAGAGTCTAATCTTCCTTCTAAAGGTTTTATAAGAGATGATACACATCATAGGTATTTTTACCATGAATATCAAGGGCAAAGGACCGGCACCTATACATATACATCGCATGGGAGTAAGTATAAGATTTATAGAGAGAACCTTCTTGGAATGATGAAAAGGCAATTAAGATTAAATACAATTAGACAGGTTATCGATTTATTCAAGTGTCCAATCACAGGAGATGACTATAATCAGATTTTGAAAGACAAAGGGTTGATTAAATCTAAATAGGCAGCTTTTTCGTCTTCGAGGGTTCAAATCCTTCCCTCTCCGCCATAAATTCGTCGCTCGTCGCTCGTCGCTCGTCGCTCGTATCTCGTATTTCGTGAAAAAAATTTCCTCTCCCTTCTGGGGAGGGGAGCAAGGTGAGGGGGAAATTAACCAATTAACTAACAACGAAAATGTAGCGACGGAAGAAAAGTGGCTAAATAGCCAAAGCTATTTAGCCGAGCATATTAACTCGGGAAATGTCCTGAGGCGTATCTTGTAATTATAATCTTATTAAGGAAGGAACTTATGTCAAACGAATATACAGTACATCTTAAGATTGAACATTTACCTGAGGGAGAATATCTTGCCACTTGTGATGACTTGCCTGGTCTTGTAGCTCAGGGACGTACTGTATCCGAAGCTATAGAGATAGCCCAGGATGTGGCAAGAAAGCTCATAGAGTCCTACATTGAACATGAAGATAAATTACCTGGCACTTTGAAAAAAATTGCAGATGAAGTAGAACTTGATGTTGCTATTGGGGCATAGATGGGAAGATTATCTGGGTTTAGCTATAGACAAGTAATAATAAAACTTAAGAAGGTGGGATTTGAATTCGATCGAAATGCTAAAGGCAGTCATGAAATTTGGTGGAATCCAATAAATAAAAAGTAACACATATACCGAGACAAGTTGGCTCCATATTCTGATTGATTTTTTTTAAGGAAACGTTATAATGTATATTGTAGATATTATTTGGTTACAAGAAATTATTGACAAAATTAGTTGGAAACATAATGTAACTCAGGAGGAAGTCGAAGAGGTTCTTTTTGGAAAGTCGTTGTATCGTAAAGTGCAAAAAGGACATATAGCAGGAGAAGACCTTTATGCTGCACTTGGTCGAACAGAATCAGGGCGTTACCTTATAGTATTTTTTATTTATAAACTTAGTGGTGAGGCACTTATTTTGAGTGCTCGGGATATGGATGATAAAGAAAGGAAACAATATGAAAAGAGATAAGAAAATTCCTATATTTAAAAATTATAAAGGGATGGTCGATTTTTGGGAGACACACAGCTTAGCAGATTACTGGGAGCAAACCGAACCAGCAGAATTTGAGATCTCAGAGAAAGCGAGGCATCGTTATCTGGTATCAATAGATAAGGTTTTGTTGGAACAAGTACAGAAAATTGCACGTGTTCGTGGTTTAAGCACTGAAAGTTTGATAAATTTGTTATTGGAACAACGTTTAGGAGAGATTAGTATTTCAAAAAGTTAAACAGTGTTCGTCATTTAACCTTACACTGCACCCGACATCACCAAGATGGTGTGCTGGCAAACTGAATGTAATTTTTTTCTGGCAATTGTTTTTAGTTATGTATAATTTGTGGTGCGGGTGAGTTTGAGCGTTATGGCTCCAGAAGTTAAAATAAAAATTTGAAGCATAATGCTCTGAATAGAACCGTAGGGATTATCCAACAGTATTCCTGCCAGTATTTAAACTTTTAGCTATTTCTTTATAAGAATCAGAATTCTTTACGGAATATATAAGACATGCCTGGCAAACGTAACTGGGTTGCTTTTTGGGATAGTTTTTGATATAATGGAACTTGCTGGGCGGGCTGTATTTTGTTATGTGCTGGTAGCGAAAACAAGGAGCTAATTTATGGTTTATCAAGTGCTGGCGAGGAAGTGGCGACCCCAACTATTTGAAGAGATTGTAGGACAGGATCATATAGTACGCACTTTAAGAAATGCTATCTCTCTAGGTCGAATAGCTCATGCTTATCTATTTACCGGAATGAGGGGAACAGGAAAGACCTCAACGGCACGTATCCTTGCCAAAGCCTTGAACTGTGAAAGGGGACCTACACCTTCTCCTTGTAACGAGTGTGATAATTGCAAGGAGATTATGAGGAGCGAGTCCCTGGATGTTTTGGAGATAGATGGTGCCTCTAATAGGGGTATTGATGAGATAAGGGAGCTGCGGGAAAAGGCAAGATTTTCTCCGGTCAAGGCAAAGTTCAAGGTCTATATCATAGATGAAGTACATATGCTTACTAATCCTGCATTTAATGCTCTTCTTAAAATTTTGGAAGAGCCGCCTTCTTACATAGTTTTTATTTTTGCCACTACTGATCCTCACAAGCTTCTACCTACTATTATTTCTCGCTGCCAGAGGTTTGACTTCAGAAAAATACCTGCACCCAAGATCCTGGCTCGTTTACATCAAATAGCAGAAAAGGAGGAAATTAAGATAACCAAAGAGGCTCTTGCTCTAATTGCCGAAGGAGCAGAGAATAGTATGCGAGATGCGGAAAAGGTCCTTGATCAGGCTGTTTCCTATGCGGAAGAAGAGATAACCGAGGCCGATGTGGTTGATATTCTGGGGATGGTGGAAAAAAAGTATCTATTTCAGCTTACCCAAAATATAGCCGAAAAGAGCCCTTTAGCTAATATAAAACTGATTAATCAGTTGCTTGAAGAAGGAAGAGATCCAAACTGGATTATTAAGGAATGGCAGAAATGGTTCAGAGATTTGATTATCCTTAAGATGGGAGGGGATGATTTTCTGCCTGAAAAACAACAAGTAAAACCACAAGTCCCTTTTTTTACCCTAACCCAGTTGGTTCATTTTATGAACTTACTCTCGGCAACTAAACGAAAGATAGTTTTCTCTTCTCAATCACAAGTTGATATGGAATTATTGATGGTAGAGCTCTCTTCCGGTTTTGAGGCAGGTGATTTAAGTTTGAAGGAACCCGAGCTGGTGGGAATCTATCAAAAGATACTGGATTTAGAGAAAAAATTAATCTCAGGAGCTTCTTTTGCTGAGAAGAAAAAGGTTACTCAAGAAGTACCTCTCACAGCTTTTTCGAGCAACGAGCAACGAGCAACGAGCAACGAGAATGTCCCGACACACATAAGGCAAAAAAAGAAAGAAAAGGGCGACGAGCGACGAGCGACGAGCGACGAAAATGCCTCGGTGGACATACAAGGAGAACAAAAAGAGAAAGAGAAAGAATACGAGGATGAGCAGCAAAAGGCAGAAAAGATGGATGGGGATACCGAGTTCCTCAAAAAATGGCCTTTAATTATAAAAGAGATTGAGAAAAGAAAAAAAACTTTGGGAATATGGCTGCAAAAGGCTACTCTCATAAATATAGGAGAAAATTCGGCCACTTTAGGATTAAAAAATGGATTTCATAAAGAAACCTTAACTGAAAAGAATAGTTTGCGTTTGATGAATGAGGCGCTGAAGAAATTTTTACCTTTTCCTTTTGCTCTTAAATATGTTCTTATTAAAAAGGAGGATAAGGAAGAAAGAAAATTGGAAGAATCCTCCTCTAAGTCTAAGTGGACTGAAATGGTGGCTAAGGCTATAGATATTTTTGAAGGGGAAATAGTAAGGAGGTAGGTTTAATGATAACAGATGTGGCAAAACTATTGAGACAATTTCAAAAACTACAAGGAGAGTTAAAAAAAGCACAAAAGGAAATAGCTAAAGAAGAAGTTACCGGCTCTAGTGGGGGAGGGATGGTGGAGGTGACTGTTAATGGTAAGTTTGAAATTGTCGATGTACGAATAGAGAAAAAACTCTTAAAGGAAGAAGACGTGGAGATGTTGGAGGATCTTATTCTGGCAGCAGTAAACAAGGCGATGGCAAAGGTACAGGAGCTAGTTAAAGGAAAACTGGGACAGTTTACAGGAGGGTTAAATATCCCAGGGATAGGAATGCCAGGGATGTTTGGTTGATAGTGACGGTGAGGGGGAAAGCTGTGACCCGGTTATGCAATACGCATCACGCACGACGCAATACGAGACACTTATGTACTCTGTAAAATCTATAAATAAATTAATAGGAGAACTGAATAAACTTCCTGGAATAGGGGAGAAGACTGCTCAACGCCTTTCCTTTTTTATTTTAAAGCAGTCAAAGGAAAATGCTCTCAGGTTAGCTGAATCCATTAAAGAGGTTAAGGAGAAGGCAGGGCACTGTTCTATCTGTGGAAATGTTACCGAAGAGGATCCCTGCCCAATCTGTCAGGATGAGAAAAGGGATAGATCTATTCTCTGCGTGGTAGAGAGACCTGAGGATATTTTTCTTCTGGAGAGAATGGGTAAATTCAAGGGTCTCTATCATGTGTTAGGAGGGGCCATTTCTCCCCTTAAGGGAATAAATCCTGAAGACATTAATATTGACAGTCTTTTAAAGCGAATTAAACAAGGAGAGATTAAGGAGGTTATTCTTGCCACTGATCCCAATGTGGAGGGGGAAACTACAGCTATCTATATCTCTAAATTAATTTCTTCCTTTAAAGTAAAGCTCACTCGTTTAGCTTATGGACTCCCTGTCGGTGGAGACCTGGAATTTGCTGATGAGGTAACCTTATGGGAGGCTTTGGAGGGAAGACGGGAGATTAAAAGATAGTCGCTCGTTGCTCGTTGCTCGTTGCTCGCATATCGAAAGAAAAAGAGAAAATACTCAGTGAACCCCGTGTCATTGCGAGGAACGAACAACGAGATACGAATTGGATGGAGGTATCGCTTGACTTATTTTTTATAATGGATATAATTGTACAAAAAAGTTTTAAAAAAGGAGGGAGAAAGGATGAAAATTAAGCCTCTAGGGGAAAGAATCGTGGTAAGGCCGCTCAAGCAAGAGGAGAAGACAGAGGGAGGAATATATCTTCCCGATACTGCTAGCAAAGACAAGCCTCAACAAGGGGAAGTGATAGCGGTAGGGCCTGATTTTAAAGGTGTTAAAAAAGGAGATAAGGTCATCTTCGCCAAATATAGTGGTGCAGAGATAAAGATTGAGGAAGAAGAGTATCTTATTCTGGGCGTGGATGACGTTTTAGCTATAGCAGAATAAATTTATTAAAGGAGGAGAAGTATAGAATGGCTAAACAACTTTTATTTAAATCCGAAGCCAGACAGGCTTTGGTAAAAGGTGTAGACCAACTGGCTAATGCCGTAACTATTACGTTAGGTCCAAGGGGGCAGAATGTGGCTTTAGCTAAAAGTTTTGGTGCTCCTACTGTCACCGATGATGGAGTGACTGTAGCCAAAGAGATTGAGTTAAAAGACCCTTATGAAAATATGGGCGCCCAACTGGTAAAGGAAGTAGCGGAGAAAACTAAGGATGTTGCCGGAGATGGAACAACTACAGCAACTCTTCTTACCCAGTATATTATCCATGAGGGATTGAAACACGTTACATCTGGGGTTAACCCTACTCATCTTAGAAAGGGAATAGATAAGGGAGTAGAGGCAGTGGTAGAGGAGATAAAAAAAAGCAGTAAAATGGTCAAGGATAAAAAGTCAATTGGACAAGTAGCCACTGTTGCCGCTTCCAATGATGTTAGCGTGGGTGACTTAATCGCAGATGCTATGGGAAAAGTGGGGGAGAACGGTGTAATTACTATAGAAGAAGGGAAGACAGCCGAGACTCATCTGGATATGGTAGAAGGGATGCAGTTTGATAGAGGCTATCTCTCTCCCTATTTTATTACTAATGCAGAAAAGATGGAAGTAGCGCTGGAGGATCCTTATATTCTTTTTCACGATAAGAAGATAAGTAATATGAAAGATTTTCTTCCTCTTTTAGAGAAGGTTGCTAATACTGGCAAACCTTTCCTTCTCATTTGCGAGGATGTAGAGGGAGAAGCTCTGGCTACTCTGGTGGTAAATAAAATAAGAGGAACTTTGAAATGTGCAGCGGTTAAAGCTCCTGGTTTTGGCGATAGAAGAAAAGCTATGTTGGAAGATATCGCTGTTCTTACTGGAGGGCAGGTAATCGCCGAAGACCTGGGGTTAAAGCTGGAGAAAGTGGACATTTCTATGCTGGGAAAAGCAAAAAGAGTGAGAATTGACAATGAGAATACCACCATTATCGAAGGTCAGGGTTCTCATGAGAAGATCGAGGGTAGAATTGCCCAGATAAAACTTCAAAGAGATGAGACTGATTCTGACTATGATCGAGAGAAGCTAGAGGAAAGATTGGCTAAGCTTGCCGGTGGAGTAGCCGTAATCAATGTAGGAGCAGCTACAGAAGCAGAGATGAAAACTAATAAAGCGAGAATTGAAGATGCTGTAGCCGCTACTCGAGCTGCTACAGAAGAAGGAATTGTAGCCGGAGGAGGAGTAACTCTCCTCAGAGCTATTTCAGCAATAGAAAAGCTTAAAGGAGCCAATACTGATGAGCAAATTGGGATAAATATCATCAAGAATTCCCTTAAAGAACCCCTTAGGAAAATTGCAGAAAACGCTGGTTTAGAAGGAGGAGTGGTGGCAGAAAAGGTTATGAACAAGGAAGGTGCTTATGGATTCAATGCAGAAACTGGCAAATATGAAGATTTGATAGCAGCAGGGGTAATAGATCCGGCCAAAGTGGTAAGAACGACTATAGAAAATGCAGCCAGTATCGCCTCCTTGATATTAACTACTGAGGCTCTGGTTACTGATATACCAGAGGAGAAAGGTGCAGGTGCAGGAGCTCCAGGAATGGGGATGCCACCGGGAGGTATGGGAGGTATGCCTCAGTACTAAACTGTGGAGTGTCTCAGGAAGGTACAAAAAATTTAAAGGGCAGAGGTTAATCCTCTGCCCTTTTTTTTAAGAGTCTCCAGGACGATTTCCAAACTTTCCTTCAACCAATCTTCTTTAAGGGATAGAGAAGAAGGTGGGCAGCTCAAAACTTTCTCAATTTTGGCTATGATATCTTTTTTCTTTTGTTCTTCCATAGTCTCGTATTTACTTTTTTCTTCCGCTAACTGTAAGGTTGGCAAAGGCTTTCCTTGTGT
>JAUWRC010000073.1 GCA_030610745.1 Clostridia bacterium | reverse complement strand
CCCCTCACCCTTTTTCTAGCGTATAGCGGGTAGCGTATAGCGGGTAGCGTCGCTTAGCTCCATTTCCCCCTCACCCCCAGCTTTCTGAAAGCTCCGTTAGCGGGAAGCTCTTTATCCTTCTTTTTACCCTTACCAATTTTAAAAGTCTGTTCTATAGGAAAAATCGAATGAAGGGCCTGCCCTAGAGAACAATAATAATACTCGCTTATCCATCTGCCTAACTTAAGAAAATTATCGCCCAGAAGAAAATCATCTAGCACTCTGATAATCTCTCTTAAGCGGGACCCGCCCTCTCCTCTTTTTATCTCCCCCACTACAAAACCACCTAAAATTCGCCTCCCAAAAGGAACAATTACCCTTGTCCCTATTTTAACTCGAAGGCTAAGCTCCGAAGGAACCTTATAGCTAAAGGACTGATTCAAAGGAAGGTTCAAAGCTACCTTGATATATTTCATTTTATTTTCTCAATAATATCGTACAAAATATCCATTCCCTCGTTTAAAATATCTTCTTTGATATTTAAGGGAGGAAAGATTCTTATTACCTTTCCTTGGGTTACATTCAGTATGAGACCCTTCTTTAAACTTTCCTCTAATATCCGCTGAGCTAACTGGCTATTTTTTACTTCTAAAGCAAGCAAAAGTCCTTTTCCTCTTGCATCTTCTATAATATCTGGAAATTCGCTCTTCCAGCCTGATAGGTGGCGGAGCGCCTTTGAACCAACTTTTTCCACATAATGAGGAATTTTCTCGCTAGTTAAGGTCTTTATCACCGCCAGGGCGACTGCACACCCTAAAGGATTGCCGCAATATGTACCCCCATGGTCTCCAATTTCTAATTTTTTGCTAATATCTTCTCTCATGGCAAAAGCACCAAAAGGAAATCCCCCTGCTATTCCCTTGGCCATAGTGAGAAAGTCAATTTTTATATTTTTATCTTGAACAGCAAACATCTTTCCTGTTCGGCCAAATCCTGTTTGAATCTCATCAACTATCAAGAGAACTTCATTCTTAACACACAGCTCAGAAACAGCATCCAGATACCCTTCCTCGGGAATATTAACTCCGCCCTCCCCTTGTATGGGCTCGAGAATAACAGAAGCAACTTCGCGGTTAATAGCTTTTTTCATTGCCTCAATATCATTAAAGGGAATAAATTTATAATTTGGCATCAAAGAATTATATCTTCCTCTATGTTTTGCCTGACCGGTTGCTGAAAGAGTACTTATGGTTCTTCCATGAAAGCTTCTTTCTGTAGAAATTACATCCAACTTGCCGCTCACTTTTCTGGCCAATTTTAGGGCGGCATCATTTGCTTCGGCGCCGCTATTGGTAAAAAAAATCCTGGTTAAGTTAGCCGGCAAGATACCAACCATCGTTTTTAATAATTCAGCCCGAACAGGCGAATAAGTCAAGCCTGAATTTGGATTTTGCATAATCCTCCGGGATTGGGTGGTTACAGCCTGGACTATATTAGGATGGGAGTGCCCAAGACAGGTAACTCCCCAGCCCCCTGTAAAATCAATATATCTTTTTTCCTCCTCATCCCAGACCAGCGAACCCTTCCCCTTCTCTATGGAAATGGGCATCCTCTTAAAAAACGGTGCAAAATAGCTATCCTCTATCTGGATTGTTTTTTCGGATTTTGTCATAAGTTGTCTCCATTCAAGATATGCCTCGCTACGCCCGGCTATTTCGTATTGCGCCGTGCATGATGCGTATTGCGATCTCGTTGTTCGTATCTCGTATCTCGGTCCCCTCACCCGAAAAAGTACGATGTACTTTTTCCAGTCGGATAAATCCGACCGCTACATTCTCTGATAAATCACACCGCTACAATGTAAGTGGTAAAGTAGTAAAGTCGTAAGTAGTTACAATAACCTTACGAGGCGAAGGCCGAGATTGTTACAGCGGAAGGCGGGGACGCTGAAGAAGCGGACCGCTGAGCCGCAATTCCTGGCATCGCTGTTCCAGCTGCCACCGCGATTAACCCAGACGGAGCCTCTGGGAGAGCCCGTAGGGTTTCTAGGAGGACTCTTGGAATAATAGTTTTCATTATAGGTATCAGAACACCACTCCCAGACATTGCCAGCCATATCATAGAGGCCGTAGCCATTGGAAGGATAGCTTCCTACAGGCGTTGCTTCTCCAATATTAGCACCATAATTAGCTTTGTCAGGGTCAATACTATCTCCCCAGGGATATTTTTTCCCTACAAGGCCTCCCCTGGCCGCTTTTTCCCACTCAGCTTCAGTGGGAAGACGCTTGCCTCGCCACCTGGCATAGGCACATGCCCCATACCAGCTAACTTCTATAACAGGGTAATTCTCGTAACCAGCTTTGGGTTGATATTTTCCATTTGTGCACTCAATGAGACAGTCATCGTTTATATTTATCCAGATAGTCTCACCTTCTTCTTGATTGCCTTTCTCATTTAAAAATTTGCAAAACTGAGCGTTAGTTACTTCATACTTATCTATGTAATAGGCATCAAGGTAGACTTTGTGGAGAGGCTTCATATCCGGGAGCCCCTCAGTGGAACCCATTAGAAATTCTCCGGCGGGAATAAGCACCATGCCCGGAGGAGAAAAGATTTGACAAAATCTGAAAATTTGTTCTCTTCCTTTAACCTTCAGTTCGTCTTTACTAACGGCATTCGCCTTTTCTTTTGTCCTCTGTATAAATGTATATTTTTGAGACTCTGGGTTGGATAGTACTCTCTTAAGAGTTTTAATTAAATTATTTTTCAACTTTTTTGCCCAATCAGGATCTGATGTATTGTAAACGATGCATCTTAGAGATTTTAGATCGAATGGAACATCTTCCATTGCTTGGGTGATAATAATTACTGGTTTCCCAAGAGCATGGCAAAGGCCAAGCTCGTATAGAACATTGGGATTTCGTCCTGTTAGTTCTGCAATGATAATCTTAGATGAGTGAATTCCATTCCATATATCCCTCATTATCGAGACAACTCCATAAATCTCGTCACTCCTGAGAGGTTTCATGCCAACATCTCTGATTGCAGGCATGATGATCTCTTTGTAGTATTGATTAAATGGCTTATGGAATGGCATTAGCACAAAACATGTAGATACCTCTTTAGTGGTTTTATCTTGTTCCATATTGTTTTTCGCCACTTTTATCCCCTTCTATCCCGCAAGTTTTCTAACATATTCATCCCTTCGGCTCCAGAGTAAAGACTTTATGCCGTATTGTTCAAGTGCGCTTATATGGTCTGGATTTATTAGTCGTTCCGTATCATTCAAAACTCCATAAGCAGTAGAATTGGGTGCTCTTACTTCCGCTATCTCTGTCCATGAAAAGATTAATAATGAGATATTTTGACGAGTAGGACTACTAATAGCTCTGAGTATCCTTTCTGGTTTTGTTTGTGAAGATGGAATTACAAAATCAAAAGAGTGGTCTAGCCCGCTCTTTCCAGTAAACTTAACTGATGGAGTAAATCGGATTTGATTTAAACGGAGATATCTCTCTACATCCTCTCTAAAAAGGCTCGCTACCATTGGAGCAGCCATCACAAAGAGGTCATCCACAGCAAGTATAGCCTGAAGAAGATCATGTTTCTTTTGTGGAAAGTTATCAGGTTTTGCCCCCACAACAAGTTCATCTTTAATAAGACGGACACCAAATCCATTTAGAATAGAGTGAAGCATCTGGCGTCTCTTTTCTGTGGTAAACTCACACCCACTTAATTTAAGATCTGTAATGGTATAACCATCATCGGTTAAGATAAAACCGCTATCAGATTTCTTTACATATATTTGCAAATGGTCATTATGCCGATCAAGAAAAGGAGTGGTAATTTCACAAATATCATTTATATTCTCTACACTGATTTTCTGGCGAAGCCACTCGATATAAGCATTAACCAAATCCTGACAGTCTTTTAAAATCAAAACAGCCCCCTTTGAATTAATGGTAGTTCAATAACATTACAATAACGAAAAAAATCGTCTAAGGTGGTATAAAGGTCAATTATTCTTGGAAATTTATCAGACGGAGCTGGCATTGCCCACTTGTCCATAAAGCCTTCTATATATAGATGTAAATGAGGACATTGCACAGTCTGACCATTATATGGGACAAGATAAGAAAGTGGCACAGAAGAAACTTCTGGATTGGTATGTGGTCGTCCGTCAACATCGAGTCGGACAAGAATAATTGTACCACGGTGACGCTCCTGATAAGTACACTTGGTAAGTCTAATCCTTCCTCTATTTATATCTATGAGAAAAGATTCTTTCTCATCCACAGAGATAATAGGAATAGTCAATGTGTCGCCAGCCAGAGGAAAATTATATAATCTTTCTTCAGCACGTTTCTTTTGTATAGCAATTAAAGCATCTACCTCAGACTGAGTAAGCATTTTTATTTATCCTATGTTCATGAATTGCCTTTTGGACCTCATTTATATCCTCAAAACTTACCTGTTACTTTTTAATTCATCTCTGCGTACTTTGCTACCTCTGCGGTGAATAGTTATTATTACTTTACTGGAATTTTAGGAAAAATCAACTCAGAACGGAACAGAATAAACTCAATCCCAATTTTTCCATTCCATATTTGCTTAAATTATCCTCTACTAATTATTTTCAAAATAAAAGCTCAATGCTTGGAGTTTTCTACAACTCTACCCTGTCAAGTCTTTTTCCGTTTTAGCTAAAAAGAGCTCTGGGTACAGTATAATACAATAGGAGTTTTAGCAATCTCACTAACCACTCCTACAAATACCAGACAGGGATAAATTTTACCAGAGAGGATTCAATTTTTAATTCTCCCCAGAAGCCTTTGGTAAGAACCTAATGATAAAGGTTTTAGTTTAACAATATCATTATTGAATGATTTTTAATAATAATAGCATTGTTTCTAAAATCTATCAAATGGGATCGACAGAAGTCCGGAAGGTAGATTTTACTCGGGGGGGGACTCATCTTCCCTGAGCCTTATGTGAAGCTCCTTGAGTTGTTCCTCATCCACAGGGGAGGGGGCCTGAGTTAGAAGAGAGACTGCCTTTTGAGTTTTAGGGAAGGGAATAACCTCTCTTATCGATGAGGCCCCGGCTATTATCATTACCAGTCTATCCAGGCCAAAAGCAATTCCTCCATGAGGAGGAGCTCCAAAAGAGAGAGCATCAAGGAGAAAGCCAAATCTTTCTTTTGCTTTAACTGGATCTATCCCTAAAATCTCCAAAACCCTTTCTTGAACCTTTCTCTTATGAATCCTGATACTTCCCCCTCCAATCTCCTCTCCATTGAGGACAATATCGTAGCTGCGGGCTTTTACTTTCTGTGGAGCCTCTTCTAGCAAAGGCAAATCCTCTTCCTTGGGGGAGGTGAAAGGATGGTGGCAAGGGGTCAGCTCACCCTCCTCATCACGCTCAAAAAGAGGAAATTCAACTACCCAGACCGGCTTATAGGTATCCCGAGGGATTAAATTGAACTTCTTGGCCAGATGAAGGCGAAGATGAGCCAGAGACTGGGCTACTATTTCTTTTTTGTCAGCTATAAAGAAAAGAGCATCTCCTTTCTCACCTTCCATAGATTCTATTATTTTCAAAAGAATACTCTGAGGAATAAATTTGACCAGAGGAGATTTTATCCCTTTTTCTGTGAGAAGAAACCAGGCCAGTCCCTTCGCCCCATAAAGAGTAATCCAGCGAGATAACTCATCTAAATCCTTACGAGAAAGAGAAGTTCCTCCGGGAAGTCTTAGTCCCTTAACCTGGCCTCCTTCCTCCAGAGCTTTCTGAAAAATTCCAAACTCGGTCTTGCCAGCCAACTCTGATATATCCTTTAATTCCAATCCAAATCGAATATCAGGTCTATCGATACCGAAACGATCTATAGCCTCCTTGTAGCTGAAGCGAGGAAAAGGAAGAGGAAGCGAGATCCCCAGAATTTTTTTAAATATGTTCGCCAGCATCTCCTCTACAAGGGCGTAAATATCCTCTTCAGAAATAAATGAGGCTTCTATATCTATTTGAGTATGTTCTGGCTGTCTATCTGCTCGTAGATCCTCATCCCGAAAGCACCTGACGATCTGGAAATATTTATCGAAACCGGCCACCATTAAAAGTTGTTTGAAAAGCTGGGGAGATTGAGGAAGGGCATAAAATTCCCCTGGGTTCACCCGAGAAGGGACCAGGTAATCCCTTGCTCCTTCTGGAGTACTGCGGGTGAGAAAAGGAGTTTCTATCTCCATAAATCCCTTTTTATCCAGGAAATTGCGTACTTCTTTGGTTACCTCGTAACGCAGCTTAAGATTTTTTTGCATAATTGGCCTTCGTAGATCCAGATACCTGTATTTTAACCTTACCTCCTCACTTGTCTCTATTTCATCTTCTATAGGGAAAGGAAGAGATTGAGAGATATTTAGAATTTCTAAATCCTCTGCCATTACCTCTATCTCTCCCGTACTTAACTTAGGATTTATTGAATCAGGAGGTCTTGCTTCTACCCTTCCGGCTGCAGCAATTACCCACCCTTCTCTTAGAGAACGAGCCTGGAGGTGACTCTCTTTATTTATTTCCGGATTGAAAACCACCTGAGTTATTCCTGATTTATCTCCCAGATCGATAAAAATCAGCCCTCCATGATCTCGCCTTTTTCTTACCCATCCAGCCAAAACAACTTTTTTATCTACGTCCTTTTTACCTAAAACCCCACACAGATGATCTCGCCTCAATGGCATAGTCTTTATCCTTATCTATTTTAATTTTTTGCCAGGGAGTATATCCTCAACTCCCTGAGGTGAAAGAATCATTATTTTTTTCCTTTTGATATTTATAGATCGCTTGCTTATGCTCTTCATAAGTCCTGCTGAATTTGTGACTGCCATCCCCCTTAGCCACAAAGTAAAGGTAGTCTACAGTAGCAGGATGCAGCGATGCATAAATACTATCTCGTCCAGGACTACAGATAGGGCCGGGAGGAAGTCCATAATGAAGATAAGTATTATAAGGGGAAGGTGTTTTAAGTTCATCACGGGTTAACCTTTTATGAAAGTTGCCCAGAGCATAATTTACAGTGGGATCTGCCTCTAGCCTATATCCTTTTTGAAGACGATTATAGAAAACAGCAGCAATTATAGGTTTCTCTGAGGAGAGATGAGTTTCCTTTTCCACAATCGAAGCCAGGATAATTATCTTTTGTAAGGAAAAACTATGCTCTAGTTTTCCTTCCTCGTAAATGGGCAAGACCATTTCCTGGAAACGAGAAAGAAATTTTCTCACTACTTTTTGAGGGTCTTCCTCTTTAGTGAAATAATAAGTATCAGGATAAAGATACCCCTCCAGGCTGCTATGGAGAGGGAAAAAAGAGAAATCTTCTTTGAAAACCTGAGGATCATTTACCAGAGCTAAGAAACTATCCTTCTTCACCACACCTTTTGCATTTAATATTTCTGCTACCTCCCAGCCGGGAAGTCCCTCAGGTATAGTAATTTGATAAATCTTTATTCCCCCTTCTCTTAGCTTACGCAAAACTCCAATCATATTGGAAGCAGTAAATTCGTATCTACCAGCTTTGAGATCTTGTTCCCAGTTAAGAATTTTAGAAAGAAAAACAAACAGGAATTTTTTTTTGATAACTTTTTGCTCAAATAGAATCTTAGCGATCTTGGAAGAGTCTGCTCCTCGTGGGATAACAACATCTACCGGAGCTAGATTATTATAGGAGGGAAGAAATATCCAGGAAATAAACAAAACTAATAATAAAAAAAGCCCTATAAATACTAAA